>NZ_JBFAPH010000131.1:0-16750 GCF_040675635.1 Streptomyces sp. NPDC049577 | reverse complement strand
GCTACGACGCCCTCGCGGACACCCGGGCCCTGCTGGAGCAGGCCGGCGTCCGGGCCGTGGGCGCCGGGCCGGACGCCGAGGCGGCGCGGGAGTTCGCCGTCCTGCGGGCGGGCGGCGTCCGGCTCGCCGTCGTCGGCGTCACCGACCACCCGGACGACTTCGCCGCGGGCCCCGGCCGCCCCGGAGTGGCCCTGGCCGAACTGCGCAACGGCGTGCCCGACTGGCTGACCGCCCTGGTGGCGCGGGCGGCCGACGCGGCCGACGCGGTGCTGGTCACCCCGCACTGGGGCCCGAACATGACCGCCCGCCCGCCGGCCTACGTGCGCCGGGCGGCCGAGGAGCTGCTCGCGGCCGGGGCCACCTGGATCGCCGGGCACTCCGCACACGTCTTCCACGGCGTCGCGGACCGCGTCGCCTACGACATGGGTGACTTCGTCGACGACTATGCGATCGACCCCGAGCTCCGCAACGACCTCGGGCTGCTCTTCCTGGTCACCCTGTCCGGTCCGGACCCGGCGCACTGCCGGCCCGTGCGGCTGGAGGCCCTGCCGCTGCACCTCGACTACTGCCGCACCGTGCCCGCCCGGGGCGCGGAGCGCGAGTGGATCCGCCACCGCTTCTCCCACGCCTGCGCGGGCCTGGGCACGTCCGTCACCGAGCACGGGGGCCGACTGCGCGTGGAGTGGGGTTGACGCTGCGTGACCGGCCGGGGGTTTGATCGTTAGCCCGGCGGGCGGCCCGAGGTCCGGCGCGCCGCGCGTGTAGTTTTTGTCGTACGGCCGCGCGGGGGACACCTGTGCGGCATGTACTTGTCACCTACCTGCGTACGGCCGCCCCGGTGCCGCCCTACCGAACCGAAGGACGCCCCACCCATGCCCTACGTGCGCCACTGGTTGCGCAACTCGATCCTGCTGTTCGCGGCCGCGATCGCGCTCGGAATGCTCGCCGTGCACATGTCGTGGGTCCAGCCGCACGATCTGGAGCTGGACCGCACGATCCAGACCCATACGCGCACCGGCTGGCTGAACACCGCCATGAAGCTCGTGAGCTACTGCGCCTCCCCGGTCGCGGGCGTGCTGATCCTCGCGGTGTGGAGCGGCTGGCTGCTGTTCGTACGGCGCAGGCCGGTGACCGCGCTGTCCACCTTCCTCGTGGTGGCCGTCGGGTGGAACAGCACCCAGATCGCGAAGGCCATCGTGGCCCGTCCCCGGCCGCCACGGCAGTTCTCGCTCGACCCCGAGATCGGCTCCAACAGCTTCCCCAGCGGCCACACCGCGTTCACCGTCGCCGCCGCCGTCGCCGCGTACTTCCTCTTCCGCAACTCCCGGCACCGCGGCACCGTCGCCGTCTGCGGTGTCCTCGCGGTGCTGCTCGTCGCCTTCTCGCGCATGTACATCGGCGCCCACTACCCGACGGACACCTTCGGCTCGGTCCTGATCGCCTCGTCCGCGATCCTCTTCGTCACCGGTGTGTGGCACGCGTGGCTGCTGCCGCGCCTGGACCGGATCCCGCTGCTGTACCGCTTCGGCCTGGAGCGCGAGCTCGCCGAGATGGAGGCCGGGCAGGGCCGGCCCGCCGGCACCCCCGTCCCCGCCCCGGGGCGCGGCGGCAGGCACCGCAGGCACGCGGCCCGCTGACGACGACCCGCACGACCCGCACCGCGCTCCGGCACTCCGGCCGGCTCCGGCCCCCGCCCCAGGGGGACGGGGCCGGCCGTTCGCGTACGGACCTTCCGAATTGCCGCCCCGCGCCCTACCGTGTCGGCCCCGTCGTGGCGACCGGAGGTGCCATGGATCTCCAGTACACCCCGCAGCAGCAGCGGTTCCGCGCCGAGCTGCGGGACTACTTCGCCGAGCTCGTGCCCGACAATGCCTACGCCCGGCACGCCGATCCCGCCGAACGCAAGCGCTTCTACCGCGCCACCATCCGCCGCCTCGGACGCGACGGCCGCCTCGGTGTGGGCTGGCCCGAGGAGTACGGCGGCAGCGGCAGGACGCCCATGGAGCAGTTCATCTTCTTCGACGAGGCCGCCCAGGCCGGTGTCCCGCTGCCGCTCATGGCCCTCAACACCGTCGGGCCCACGCTCATGCAGTTCGGCACCGAGGAGCAGAAGGCGTACTTCCTGCCCCGCATCCTCTCCGGGGAACTCGACTTCGCCATCGGCTACAGCGAGCCCGGCGCCGGCACCGACCTCGCCTCCCTCACCACACGCGCGGTCCGTGACGGCGACGAGTACGTCGTCGACGGGCAGAAGATCTGGACCACCAACGGCGACACCGCCGACTGGGTCTGGCTCGCGGTGCGCACCCGCCCGATCGAGCCGGGCGTGCCGCCGCACCGGGGCATCACCATCCTCCTGGTGCCGACGAGCGACCCGGGCTACTCCTGCACCCTCATCAACACCATCGCCTCCCACGACACGACCGCGAGCCACTACGACGGCATCCGCGTCCCGGTCACCCGCCGCGTCGGCGAGGAGAACCAGGGCTGGCGGCTGATCACCACCCAGCTCAATCACGAACGCGTCACCCTCGCCGCCCACGGCGCCACCGCCGTCCGGGCGCTGCGCGACGTCCGCCACTGGGCCGCCGCCACCAAGCTGGCCGACGGCCGCCGCGTGATCGACCTCGGCTGGGTCCGCGGCCGCCTCGCCCGCACGCACGTCCGGCTGGACGCCATGAAGCTGCTGAACTGGCAGATGGTGGACGCGCTCCAGCGGGGCGTCCTCACCCCGCAGGACGCCTCCGCCGTCAAGGTCTACGGCTCCGAGGCGCGCCGCGACGCCTGCGCCTGGCTGATGGAGGTCCTCGGCGCGGCCGGCCCCCTCAAGGAGGGCTCGGCGGGGGCCGTGCTCCACGGCGAGCTGGAACGCGGCTACCGCAGCGCCGTGATCTTCACCTTCGGCGGAGGCAACAACGAGATCCAGCGAGAGATCATCTCCTGGATAGGCCTGGGCATGCCCCGGGTACGAAGGTGATCGGGCCGCGCCCCGGTCTCAGCCCTTCCGGCGGGGCTTGCCGCGCCCGGCGCCGCCCTTGCCGCCCTTGGGGGCACCGGAGGCGCCGCGCGGGGCCTTGCCCCCCGCCCTGCCGCCCGTCCTGCCCGTCGCCCTGCCGCCGGTCTTGCCGGCCGTCCGGCCCGCTGCGGGCTTTTGCCGCGTACCGCCGGTGTCCGGACGCTTCTCCTTCGGCTGCTCCGGCGCGGCCGCGGGGCGACGCCCCCGGGAGCTGTTGACCGTCCGGCCGCGCACGATGCCGATGAAGTCCTCCACCATGTCGGTGGTCTCCTCCGCCGGCCACGACAGGGCGACCCGCGACTGCGGCACGCCCGTGAGCGGGCGGTACGTGAGGTCCCGGCGGTGGTGCAGGCGGGCCAGCGACTGCGGCACGACGAGCACTCCCACGCCCGCCGCCACCAGCTCGATGGCGTCGGCCGTCGTGGCGGGGCGCTCGATGGCCGGCCGCCCGGGCGGCTGCTCCCAGTCGAGGGTGTCGTCGAGGGGATGGAAGACGATCTCGTCGGCCAGCTCCTCGGCGGACACCTCCTCCACGGCCGCCACGATGTGGTCCTTCGGGACCACGACCACCGTCGTCTCGGTGTACAGCGGGATCGCGCTGAGATCCGTCCCGTCGACGGGCAGCCGCAGGAAGCCCGCGTCGGCCTCGCCGCGGCGCAGCACGCCGGGCGCCTCGGCGGCGGACACCGCCACGAGCTCCAGCGGGATGCCGGGCAGCCGCTCCTGCCAGATCCGCACCCATTTGGCGGGTGTCACGCCCGGGACGTAGGCGAGCCGAAACGAACGGGGTGCTTCCGAGCCTGTCACCCGGCCAGATTACCGGGCGTGGTCAGAGGTAGCGCACACGCTCGATATCCTGGGGCCATGACGTCGCACAAGAGCACCCAGACCATGAAGCCCGCCACCGCGGCGAAGAAGCTGGGTGTGTACCTCGAGGCCACCCCCGCAGAGTTCCAGGAGGGTGTCGTCTCCCGCGACGAACTGGCCGCCCTGCAGGCCGACCCGCCCGAGTGGCTGCGCGAGCTGCGCCGCAACGGCCCGCACCCCCGTCCGGTGGTCGCGGCGAAGCTGGGCGTGTCCATCTCCGGCCTGGCGCGCGGCGGGATCACCGAGCCCCTCACCACCGAGCAGATCGACGCTCTGAAGCAGGAGTCGCCCGAGTGGCTCCGGAAGGAGCGCGCCACCCAGGCCGAGGTGCGCAAGGAAGCCGTGCGCATCAAGGAGAAGAACACCGAGAACACCGGGAACGCAGCGAAGAAGGCGTAGCGCTCAGCTCCAGGGGAACTCCCAGCTCCGGTACCGCACCTCGCCCGGCGGCGGGAGCGGGGCCCCGGTGAACAGGTACGGCTCGCGGCAGCGCCAGTGCCAGGGCTCGGACGGTCTGCCGTCGGGCTCGACGCCGTAGTACTCGGCGCGGTAGCACTCCTCCAGCCGGCCGGCCCGGGCCAGCACTCCCTTGAGGTACCACACGTGCCGGTCCTTGCGGCCGCCCGGGCCGCCGGGGCTGCGCAGCAGGCTCTGGAGGAGCGTGACGGCGTCCTCGCTCCTCCCGGCCGCCTCCAGCAGCCGCACGGCGTCCGGCCACGGAAGGGCGAGGATGTCGGCGACGGGCACGGCGTCGGGGTCGGCGAACAGGCTGAGGGTCAGCAGATCGGTCACGGTGAGGTCCGGCAGGTCCGCCGCCTCTTCCCGTCGGCCCAGCCGGGCCAGCAGCAGGCCGAACGCGAAGCTCTCGGCGCGCATCACCTCGTCGGGGTCGGCATGCTCGTAGCGGCTGTCACCACTGTTCAGCGCCCGCGCGGCGGCCCACATCCGGTGACGGTGGAGGGCGACCGCCTCGCCCTCCTGCCCCCGGCTCGCCCACAGCAGGCCCAGCCGGAGCAGGGGCAGGCGCTCCGGCCGGGGCCGGTAGGGCACCGTGAGCGGGCCGTCGGCCGCGGCCCGCAGCAGGGTGATCAGATCGTCGTGGAGGGCGGCCTCCTCCAGGGCGTCGGCCACGCGCGTCACCATCGTCAGGATCCCGGCGCGCCGTTCGCAGCCGGATTCCAGGGCCCGCAGCAGCAGGTCCGCGGCCTCCCGCACCCGGCCGTGGTCGATCAGGAGGTCCATCGTCTCCGGCTGGACGACCCCTGCCGGGTGGTCCGTCTCGCGCAGGCAGTCCAGGGCCTCGTCGATCCGCCCGTCCTCCAGGAGGAGTTCGCCGAGGTTGCCCCGGTCCCAGGACCTGTCCCCGGCGTCCACCACCGACCGCATCCACCGGGCGGCGTCGCCGGGGCGGCCCGCCCGGAGCAGGACGAGGGGCGGGCTCTGGAGGGTCCAGGCCGAGCGCACGGGCAGGTTGCCAGTGGTGGGGATGCGCAGCCCCTGGGCCGCCTCGGGCGGGAAGACGGCGGCGGCCTCGTCGATCGCGCCGACCGCCTCCAGCCGGCGGGCCAGGTCGCACCGGGCGCGGTGCGCGCCCTCGAAGAAGCGGCGCAGGTAGGGGTTGTCCTCGTCGCCGGGTTCCATGAACCTTCGCAGCGGCGCCTCCCGCATCCTCAGCTCGCGGCGGGTCCAGCGCAGGGCCCGCCCCCACCGGCCGGCCAGCTCCGCCCTGCGGGCGCACTCGGCCGCCGCGTCCGGCTGTCTGCCGAGCGTCGCCTGGTACGAGGGACGCAGGGCAACGGCGTGGTCCGCCAGCAGCATCAGCGACAGCAGCGCGACGAAGCCCAGCATGGCGGGAATCGTGGAGAACCGCGTCCAGACGGGCACGGTCAGGCTCATCAGCAGGGTCAGCACCGGGATCGGCTCCAGCCGCGCCGGCCGCCATGGAGGCCGCCGGTACGGCAGCGGGCGGTCTCCGTACGCCGCCGTGATCTTTTCCTCCGCGTACGCGTTCAGGGTGATCCGCCCGTAGTCGGACCACAGGATCGCCGCCACCCGCGTGTGGCCCCGGATATAGGCGGCCAGGGCGGCCGGCCAGCGGTCGGTGCCCTTGACGTGCCGGTCGATCACCGCCCAGACCTCCGGGCGCAGCGGACCGGGCCGCAGGTCGGTGGCGTGCTGCCCGAGGTAGTCGGCCAGCAGGAAGGTGTCGTCGTCACCCGGGACGGGCAGCAGCAGCGGCACGGGTGAGGCACTCGCCAGTTCGGTGAGCAGGTCGGCGATCCCGGGATCCGGCCGGGCACCGTCACCCGGGGACGCCAGTTCGGCGAGCATCGCCCGCGTCACGAACAGGGTGTCGACGACGGCGAAGTCGAGCGCCGCGTCGATCACCCGCCGGGCCTCCGGCCGCGCTCCCCGGTAGCGGTCGAGGAGCCGGAAGGCGCCGCCCAGGTACTGGGCGATCTCCCCGCCCCTGCCCTTGGCCGCCACCGCTTCGCGGAGGGCCGTGCCGTGCCGGAGGGCCGGCTCCCACTGCTCCGCGGAGACCGCGTCGAAGTTCTCGGCGACGCGCAGGTGCCCGTAGCGCAGCAGGAGGCCGGACGACCGGGAGAAGAGCTGCTGTTCGCCTCCCGCCAGCAGCTCCCAGTGCTGGTCCCACATGCTGACCACGACGAACAGCGGGCCGCCCGTCGTGCGCAGCAACCGTTCCAGGGCGGCGACGGCCTCGGGCGAGCCGTTGGTGGTGAAGAACCAGCCGGCGTGGTCGAGCCAGATCACCGTGCGCGGTCCGATCCGTCCTGCGGCCTCGTCCGCGCACAGCGTCCGCGGGTCGCCGGGCGCGTAGACCCGCCAGCCGGCGGGGACCTCGGCGCGCAGGGCCTCGTAGGCGGCCCGGGTCTTGCCCGTCATGGAACCGGCCACCAGCACGATGAGGTCGGGCGGCCCGCAGACCGCGGCGCGCACGCGGCGGCGCAGCTCGGTGTCGTGCGGCCGGTGGAGATAGGCCGGCAGGGGAGCGGGGCCGTCCACGGCCGCCCTGCCGACGACGCACGCGTGCACGTGCAGGTCCTTCACCGGATCCAGCTCGGCGAGCGGACTGCCCACCCGTCCCGCGTCGTCGTCCGGCCCGTCCGGCAGCCGCTGGTAGGCGAGCCCCTCCGGCGCCCCCAGCGCCGCGAGCATCGCCGCTCGCGCGCCGGCGGCGAGCAGTTCGACGGCGGAGACCGGGGTGAAGGTCAGGGACCGGCCACCGGCGGCCGCGTTGTGGGCGCTGACGACGCCGAGGAGGACGGGCCGGCCGGCCGCGACCCCGGCGAGCACGGCCGCCCCGGACATCCCGGACCACGGCGAGGGCCGGGGCCCGCCGTCCAGGTCGCCCTGCGGGATGGGCGGGGCCGGATCCCGGTCGCCGACGAGGGTCAGCGTGCCGGGCCCGAGCCCGTCGCCGTGCGCGACCAGCCCCTCGGCCGTGGGTACTCTGCCCCGCACCTGCGCCGAGCGGATCTCCGGTCCGTTCCTGCGCCACTGGGGGAAGCCCACCGCCGCACAGTCCGCGACCCACGCGACCCCGGAGGTGTCGACCCGGCCCAGGGGCAGGGGTTCGACCCGGGTGACCGGCGTGGCGAGCAGCAGCACGGCGAGATCGACCTCCGGGCTCCCCGAGCGCACCACGCGCCGCACGGGGACGAGGCGCCCGAGCGCCTCCACCTCGTGCCCGCCGCCCACGGCGACGTGGTCGGCGGTCAGGACCCGGTCGCCGGCCAGCAGGAATCCTGACGCCGCCCGCTCCTCGCCGTCGCGCGCCCGGTAGCGGACGAGCACGACCCGGTCGGTCCCCGTCTTCATGCGTGCCCCCGTGCCCGTAGCCCCTCACCCCGTCGGGGTCACCCCAGGGGCTGGTCCGGGACGCCCGGCGTCCCGCGGCTTCCCGAGATCCGCTGGTCGGCCTCCGGCAGCTCGTGCCCGTGCCCGTCGGTGACGACGGGGGTCAGCCGGAGCGTGAGGGTCTGCACGGACTCGCTCTGCCGCGACTTCTCGCCACCCAGGGTCAGCAGGTTCCAGCGGATGCCGGCGGTCCCCTTGCCCACCCGGGTGAGCGCCACCTTCACCGACAACTCCACCGGTTCCACGGTGAACTGCACGGTGCGGCCCATCCCTTGGGCACGGGCCCGTTCCAGACTGCCGCGCAACGCCTCGATGGCCTCCGACAGCTCCACGCGCCCGGCCGGGTCGTCCTCGCTCGGCATCGTTGCCCCCCGTCGCTCGATCCCCCCAGGGTAGGGCAGCGGCCGTGCCCGGTCACGGCCTTACAAGGCATCCTGGGTGGCCGCCATACTGAGGGCACCGGGGGAGGCACGAACGCGACGGGGGCGGCGGAACGGCATGGCGGACACCAGGCTGATCCAGGGCCGGTACCTGCTGCTCGACCTGATCGGGCGGGGCGGGATGGGCGAGGTGTGGCGAGCCCGCGACGAGTCGCTGGGCCGGCACGTGGCCGTGAAGTGCCTCAAACCGCTGGGGCCCCGGCGCGAACCCTCCTACCTGCGGGTGCTGCGCGAACGGTTCCGTCGCGAGGCGCGCGTCGCGGCCGCCCTCCAGCACCGCGGGATCACCGTCGTGCACGACTTCGGCGAGGACGAGGGCGTGCTCTACCTCGTCATGGAACTGCTCGACGGACGGGACCTGAGCCGGCTGCTGGAGGACAACAAGCACCACCCGCTGCCCGTGCCCGAGGTGCTGGAGATCGCCGAACAGGTCGGCGCGGCCCTCGCCTACACCCACCGGCAGGGCATCGTGCACCGGGACCTCAAGCCCGCCAACATCGTCCGGGTCGCCGACGGCACCGTGAAGATCTGCGACTTCGGGATCGCCCGCCTCGGCCACGACATCGGCTTCAGCAGCCGGCTGACCGGCACGGGCATCGCCATGGGCACCCCGCACTACATGTCGCCCGAGCAGATCGGCGCGGGTCAGGTCGACCACCGCAGCGACCTGTACTCCCTGGGCTGCGTGCTCTACGAGATCGCCACCGGCGCACCGCCCTTCGACATGGACGACGCCTGGGCCGTGCTCGTCGGCCACCGCGACACCGCGCCCCGCCCGCCGCGCGAGCTGCGGCCCGAACTGCCGGAGGCCTTCGAGCGCGTCGTCCTCGACCTGCTCGCCAAGGACCCCGCCGACCGGCCGGGGGACGCCGCCGAGTTCGTGCGCCGCCTCGCCGGGATCCGCCCGCTGCACCCGGCACCGCCCCGGGTGCCGGAGGAGTTCCGCCCGCTGCCGGTACGGGCGTACCTCCCGCTGCCCGACCCGCCCAGGCTGCCCGGCTGGGCGCGGAACATGACCACCGGCTCCAAGGCCGCCGGCCCCGGCCCCTTCCCGGCCACACCCCCGGACCCGGCCGCCGCCCTCACCGGCGAGTGGACCCGGCCCTGGCGCGTGGACCTCGACCGGGACGACGCCCCGGACGACGAGCCGCCCGGCACCGGAGGCCACCTTCCGCCGCCCGACCCCGAGGCCCTGGCCGCACTGGCCGTACGGCACAGCGAGGCGCTGCGCCTGGCCCGCCTCGACCGCTGGGGCGAGGCCGCCGAGACGCTGCGCGAGGTCGTCGCCGAGCGCGAGCGGCTGCTGGGCGCGCCGCACCCCGACACCCTCGCGAGCCGTCACGAACTGGGCGTCGCCCTCAGCCGCCTGGGCCGGCCCGCCGAGGCGCTGCGCGAACTCGGACGCACCCGAGCGGGCCACGAGCGCCGGCTCGGACCCGACCATCCGCACACCCTCGCGGCCCGTCAGGAGAGCGCGTACGTCCTCGGCCGGCTCGGCCGGCACGTCGAGGCCCACCAGGAGTACGTCGCCGTGCTCGCCGCCCGCGAACGCACCATGGGCCCCGACCACTGCGACACCCTCCGCTGCCGCCACAACCTCGCCTACAACCTCGGCCGGCTCGGCCGGTACGAGGAGTCGTACCGCATGGCGCTCGAGGTGGCCGCCGCGCGTGCCCGGCTGCTGGGGCCCGAGCACCCGGAGACCCTCGCCAGCCGCAACGAGGTCGCCTACGCGCTCGGCCAGCTGGGCCGCTGGAGCGAGGCGCTGCACACCTACCGGGAGGTCGCCGCCGCCCGGGCCCGCGTGCTCGGCCCGCTGGACCCCGACGCGCTCGCCGCCCGCTACGAGGCCGGCATCTGCCTCGGCCGGCTCGGCCGCAGCGCCGAGGCCCTGGAGCTGTACCGCGAGCTCGTCGAGGACCGCACCCGCGCGCAGGGCCCGGGCCATCCCGACACCCTGCGCGCCCGGCACGGGCTCGGCGTCAACCTCGGCCGGCTCGGCCGCTGGGAGGAGGCCCTGGCCGAGGCCCGCGACGTGTGCGCCATCCGGGCCCGGGTGCTCGGCGCCGACCACCCCGACACGCTCGTCAGCCGCCGCGAGGTCGCGGTCGGGCTGGGCTGGCTCGGCCGGTGGACCGACGCCCTCGCCGTCTACCGCGACGTCGCCCAGGCCCGCCAGCGCGTCCTGGGAGCCGACCATCCCGACGCGCTGGCCAGCCGCAACGACGAGGCCCAGTGCCTGGACCAGCTCGGCCGCTCCGCCGAGGCCGTCGAGCTCTACCGGCAGGTCGCCGCCCTGCGCCAGGTCCGGGCCACCCGCGGCCAGCGCCAGTACCACTGAACCGTGGCCACCTGGAACTGACGACTAGTCAGGAAAATCGGTTCCGTGCCTTCCCCCGTACGCCGCGCTGCGGCATCCTGCCGCCCATGCGGACCGAGCTGAGCCGGCGGCTGGGCATCGAGCACTCCCTCTTCGGCTTCACGCCCTTCCCCGCCGTGGCCGCGGCCATCAGCCGGGCCGGCGGACTCGGCGTCCTGGGCGCCGTACGCTACGCCGCCCCCGGCGACCTCGCCCGCGACCTCGACTGGATGGAGGCACACACCGACGGCCGGCCGTACGGCCTCGACGTCGTCATGCCCGCCCGCAGCGCCGGGGGCGCCGGCGAGGCCGATGTCGAGGCGATGATCCCCGACGGGCACCGCCGGTTCGTCGAGGAGACCCTGGCCCGGCACGGCGTCCCCCCACTCGCGGCCGGCGAGCGCTCCGGATGGCGCATCACCGGCTGGATGGAGAACGTCGCCCGCGGCCAGCTCGACGTCGCCTTCGACTACCCCCTCGCCCTGATCGCCAACGCCCTCGGCCCACCGCCCGCCGATGTCGTCGACCGAGCCCACGCCCGGGGCGTCCCCGTCGCCGCGCTGGCCGGCAGCGCCCGGCACGCGCTCCGCCACAAGAACGCTGGCGTCGACATCGTCGTCGCCCAGGGCTACGAGGCGGGCGGCCACACCGGCGAGATCGCCACCATGGTGCTCACCCCGGAGGTCGTCCGCGCCGTCGACCCGCTGCCCGTCCTCGCGGCCGGCGGCATCGGCAGCGGCGAGCAGATCGCCGCCGCGCTCGCCCTCGGCGCCCAAGGGGTCTGGCTGGGCTCGATCTGGCTCACCACCGAGGAGGCCGCCCTGCCCTCACGCGCCCTCACCGGCAGGCTCCTCGCCGCCGGCTCGGGGGACACCGTGCGCTCCCGCGCCCTCACCGGCAAACCCGCCCGACAACTGCGCACCGCCTGGACCGACGCCTGGGACGACCCCACCGGCCCCGGCCCCCTTCCCATGCCGCTCCAGGGCCTGCTGGTCGCCGAGGCCCTCACCCGCATCCAGAAGCACGAGACGATCCCCCTGCTGGGCACCCCGGTGGGCCAGATCGTCGGCAGCATGAACACCGTCCGCGGCGTCCAGGCCGTGGTCGACGACCTGACACGGGGCTTCGAACGGGCGGTACAGCGCCTGAGCGGGCTCACGGCCGGTTGCGGGCAGTCGCGCCGCAGGGCGACGGGGGTGCCCCCGTGCCGTCCGGGCGACGGGGAAGGGTGGGCACAACCCGGCCCCGGGCCCGCACCCGAACCCCCGCCCTCTGGAGCCGCACCATGACGGACACCTCGAACGGATTCTGGGCCCAGGCCACGGCCGACCCCGACCGCACGGTCCTGGTCACCCCCGACGGCGCAGAGCTGACCGCAGGTCAGCTGCACGGCGCGGCCAACCGCCTCACCCACGCCCTCCGGGCGTCCGGCCTCCGTGAGGGCGACGCCTTCGCCACCGTCCTCCCCAACGGCCCCGAGTTCCTCACCGCCCATCTCGCCGCCACCCAGGCCGGTTTCTATCTGGTCCCCGTCAATCACCATCTGCTCGCCCCGGAGATCGCCTGGATCCTCGCCGACTCCGGCGCGAGACTGCTGATCGCCCACGAGCGCTGGGCCGGCACCGTCGCGGCCGCCGCCGACGAGGCGCGCCTGCCGCAGGATGCCCGTTACGCCGTCGGGGAGATCGACGGCTTCCGCCCGTACGCCGGACTGCTCGACGGCCGGCCCGGCACGCCGCCCGACGGCCGCACCCTCGGCTGGGTCATGAACTACACGTCCGGCACCACCGGCCGCCCGCGCGGCGTCCGCCGCCCCCTGCCCGGCATCCCGCCCGAGCAGAGCCATCTCGGCGGCTTCCTCGGCTTCTTCGGCATCAAGCCGTTCGACGGCAACGTCCACCTGGTCTGCTCGCCGCTCTACCACACCGCTGTCCTGCAGTTCGCGGCCGCGTCGCTGCACCTCGGCCACCGGCTCGTGGTGATGGACAAGTGGACGCCCGAGGAGATGCTGCGGCTCATCGACACCCACCGCTGCACCCACACCCACATGGTCCCCACCCAGTTCCGCCGGCTCCTCGCCCTGCCCGAGGAGACCCGTGGGGCGTACGACGTCTCCTCGATGCGCCACGCCGTCCACGGTGCCGCCCCCTGCCCGGACCATGTGAAGCGGGCGATGATCGACTGGTGGGGCGAGTGCGTCGAGGAGTACTACGCGGCCAGCGAGGGCGGCGGCACGTACGCCACCGCCCGGGAGTGGCTGCGCAGGCCCGGCACGGTCGGCCGGCCCTGGCCCATCAGCGAACTCGCCGTCCTGGACGACGACGGCCGGCCGCTGCCCGCCGGCGAGACCGGCACCGTCTACCTGCGGATGACCACCGGGGGCTTCACCTACCACAAGGACGGCGAGAAGACGCGCCGCAACCGCGTCGGGGACTTCTTCACGGTCGGCGACCTCGGTCACCTCGACGAGGACGGCTACCTCTTCCTCCACGACCGCAAGATCGACCTGATCATCTCGGGCGGCGTCAACATCTACCCCGCCGAGGTCGAGTCCGCCCTCCTCGCCCACCCCGCCGTCGCCGACGCCGCCGTCTTCGGCGTGCCGCACGACGACTGGGGCGAGGAGGTCAAGGCCGTCGTCGAGCCCGCCGAGGGCCACGTCCCCGGCCCGGCCCTCGCCGCCGACCTCCTCGCCCACTGCGCCGGCCGGCTCGCCGGCTACAAGCGCCCGCGCTCCGTCGACTTCGTCCCGGACATGCCCCGCGACCCCAACGGCAAGCTGTACAAACGCCATCTGCGGGAGCCGTACTGGCGGGGCCGGGAGGGCAGGCTCGTCTGAGCCCGCCGCCCCGGCCGGGCGATCAGTGCTCGCTCACCCGCACGACCCTCAGCTCCGGCGAGGCGAGGATGTCCTGCTCGCAGAAGCGGCCCCGGACCATGCGTCCGGCCGAGAACAGTTCGGTCTGGTCGCTGGAGTGCGGTGAGGCGGGATTCTGCGACTGGCCGTACGTCAGGAGCGTACGGGCCACCGGGCAGCCCTTCCCGTCGAAGCCCACGGCCTGGATGTAGCTGGAACCGTGCACCACGTCGGTGTACCCGCCGCGCGAGGCGTCCCACGGAGCGACGATCATGTTCCACACGCCCAGTCCGCCGCCGGGGACGGGGATGCGCCTGCCCCCGCGCGTGACGAACTGGTGCTCGCCCCACGGCGCGTCGAGGGCGATGCCCGCCGCGCGCAGCTCGGCGACCGCGTCGGCCAGGGAACGGGCGAAGGCCGGGCTCGCGGTGTTCAGCGTGTTCGGCGTGGTGACGGGCGCGGCGGGATCGAACGGCACCCGCCAGACCCCCGTCTTCCCGTCGGCCGTGAAGGCGCGCCAGAAGCGGTCGAAGAGCAGGGCGCCCCTGCTGCCGGTGGTCAGGGTCCGGTCCCAGCGGGCCAGCACGCGGCAGGCCTGCGACACGTCCACGGTCCTGCCCTTGCCGTCGACGGCCGTGCCGCCCGGCAGCGCGGCACACGCCTTCGCCGCGTCGGCCGCCGCCAGGTCGCCGGCGGGCACGCGGTTGCGGAACTGCTGCTTCTGGAGGTCGTCCACGGTCAGCCCGCCCCTGCGGGCCATGGCGGAGACGTCCTCGATCGCCCCGCGCGTGCGCAGCGAGCGCGGGGTCGCCACATCACCGAAGATACGCGGGTAGCCGGTCAGCGGCCGGTCGGCGTTGGTCAGCCAGGGGCTGTCGTTGGAGTTCTCGGCGTACGGGGCGTCCACCAGCGACGGCATGGCCGAGGGACCGAAGATCCCCGGCTGGGCGGCGTCGGTGTCCGTGCCCAGGGCGCAGTTCCCGCGCGAGCCGTCCAGGATGGCCAGGCCCTCGGCGGCGAAGGTCTTTTGCCCCACCGGGGTCGAACAGCGCCGCGCGAGCTCGTCGGTGACGCGCGGCAGGACCTGCGCCTGTGTGTAGAGGCTGTGCCCGCCCGCGTCCGCGGCGACCGTGTTGACCCAGGGCAGGCCCTGGGCACGCGCCAGGGCGCCCCGGGCCTCCCGCACCGAGCGGGCCTTGCTCAGCCCCAGCGAGGCGTCCATGAACCGGAGGTTGGCGGCGTTCGGGTCGACCAGGACGAACGCCGACGTGCTCGTCCAGGGCAGGGGCAGGTCTTCGCCCAGCCCGTCGACCACCGGGCCGAAGCGCGTCCGCCACTGCGTGCGGCTGACCTTCTCCGGCTTCCCTTCCTTGCCGCGCACCGTCACCGTGACCGTCCGGCCGGTCATCCGCTCGGGCTTGCCGTCCACGAGATAGGTGTACGGGTCCGAGGGGGCCAGCTTCAGCTCGTAGACGGCCATCGTCGTGCCCGTGGAGACGGTGTGGCTCCAGGCCATGGTGCCGTTGTGGCCGATGGAGGTGATCGGGAGGCCGAGCAGGGAGGCCCCGGAGACGTTCAGCTCGCCGGGGATGGTCAGTTGGGACTGCCAGAAGCGGCGGCCGCCCGACCAGGGGTAGTGCGGATTGCCCAGGAGCAGGCCGCGGCCGTCGGCGGTGGCCGGGCCGGCGAAGGCGACCGCGTTGGAACCCATCGCGGCGTTCTCGCGGTTCAGGAACGCGTGGGCGGCGGCCGCCGGGTCCGGCGTCCCCGGGCCGGTCCGGGGCCGTGCCGCGGCGTCCTTCCCGGCCGGCGGGCGGGCGCCGGTGATGCCGTCGGCCGCCAGGCCCTCGCCGCCGAGCATCGCGACGGCGTGGACGCGCCGCGCGACGTCGAGGGCGGTCACCGGGCGGACCCAGTCCTTGCCCCGGCAGGCGGGATCCGTGACGCGGTTCTGCCGCAGCCAGGCGTTGTAGCCGGCGGCCCAGCCGCGCATCAGCTCCTTGGCCTGCCCACCGGGCCCCGCCGGGGCGGGGGTGTCCAGGAGCTTCTCGACGGTCCTCGTTTCGGTCAGACCGCGGAAGAACAGGTCGCTGGAGAGGTTGTTGCTCGCCGAGGACAGCGCGGGATCCGCCGGCGCGTCCGGGCCGAAGGCCAGCGAGCGCTCCCCGCGCAGCGTGACGAAGCCGTTGGCCAGCTCGCAGACGTTGTCGGCGGCCTGCGCCCAGCCCTCGCCGAAGCCCAGGCCGGCGTAGTCCTTGCCCACGATGTGCGGGATCCCGTACTCGGTGTAGCGGATGACGGCCGAGAGACCGCCGCCGGACGCCCGGTACGCACCGTCCGGCGAGGACGCCGGCGAGGCCGCGGCGGGCAGCGCGGACGCGCCGGTCAGCAGCGCGAGACCGGCGACGGCCAGCGCGCGTAAGTGATGACGTCTGTGCACGTCGAACTCCTTTGCAACGCAGGAGAAAGCAGACGCCTGACGTGACGCATCCGGCGCGGCCGGGGTTCAGTCGCGGGGCCCGCGGCCCCGCTCGTCGACGATCCGCTTGAGCTTGCCCACCGAGCGCTCCAGGGTCTCCGGGTCCACGATCTCGACCGCGACCGTCACCCCGATCCCGTCCTTGACCCGCCGGGCGATCTCCCCGACGGCCGCCGCGCGCTGCTCCGGCGTCGCGGCAGGACGGGCCTCGGCGCGCACGGTGAGGTGGTCCATCCGTCCCTCGCGCGTCAGGCGCAGCTGGAAGTGGGGCGCGACGCCGGGGACGGACAGCACGATCTCCTCGATCTGCGCGGGGAAGAGGTTCACCCCCCGCAGGATGATCATGTCGTCGCAGCGGCCGGTGATCTTCTCCATGCGCCGGAAGACGCGGGCGGTGCCGGGCAGCAGCCGGGTCAGATCGCGGGTCCGGTACCGGACGACGGGCAGCGCCTCCTTGGTGAGCGAGGTGAACACGAGCTCGCCGTGCGCGCCCTCGGGCAGCACCTCGCCGGTGACCGGGTCGACGACCTCGGGATAGAAGTGGTCCTCCCAGATGTGCAGCCCGCCCTTGGCGTCCACGCACTCCTGCGCCACGCCCGGGCCCATGACCTCGGACAGGCCGTAGATGTCGACGGCGTCGATCGCGAAGCGCTCCTCGATCTCCCGGCGCATCTCCTCCGTCCACGGCTCGGCGCCGAAGACGCCGACGCGCAGGGAGGTGCCGCGGGGGTCGACGCCCTGCCGTTCGAACTCGTCGAGCAGCGTGAGCATGTAGGTGGGCGTCACCATGATGACGTCCGGGCGGAGGTCCTGGATGAGCCGCACCTGGCGCGCGGTCATGCCGCCCGAG
>NZ_JBFAPH010000130.1:0-16771 GCF_040675635.1 Streptomyces sp. NPDC049577 | reverse complement strand
TCCACCGGCTGGACCCCGGCGGGTGCCCCGCCCCGCGGACCGGCGTGGCGAGCGGGCACGGGCTCGGCCTGGCCGAGGCGGTCGAGCTGGGCCGGCGCCTACGCCGCCTGGGCCCGGCAGTTCGCCCGCACCCGCGAGCTCCAGCAGCGCATCGGCCGGCTCAAGAACGCCGTCACCGTGCTCAACGCGGTCTGCCTGCCGCTGTGCACGCTCGTGATGTTCATGCTGCTGGCCGGGCCCGCCCGGGGCAGTATGTCCGCCGCCGAGTTCCTCACCTTCAGCACCGCCGTGACGATGCTGCTGTCCTCGGTCACCCAGCTGACCGGCGCGCTCCTCTCGGCCGCCGCCGTGCAGCCGATGTTCGAACAGGTCAAGCCGATCCTCGACGCCACCCCCGAGGTGCGCGGCTCCAGCACACAGCCCGGCACCCTCAGCGGTGCCGTCGAGGCGAAGAACCTGTCCTACCGGTACACCGACGACGGCCCGCTCGTCCTCGACGACGTCTCGTTCCGCGTCCGGCCCGGCGAGTTCGTCGCGATCGTCGGGGCCAGCGGCTGCGGCAAGTCGACGCTGCTGCGCCTGCTCATCGGCTTCGACAAGCCCCGCTCCGGCAGTGTGCTGTACGACGGCCAGGACCTGGCCGCGCTCGACCGGACGGCCGTGCGCCGCCAGTGCGGCGTCGTCCTGCAGAACGCCCAGCCCTTCTCCGGCTCGATCCTCGACTGCATCCGCGGCGCCGGCGCCCACACCCCGGAGGAGGCCTGGGAGGCCGCCGCGATGGCCGGACTGGCCGAGGACATCAAGGCCATGCCCATGGGCATGCACACCATGCTGTCCGACGGCGGCGGCACCGTCTCCGGCGGCCAGCGCCAGCGACTGATGATCGCCCAGGCCCTGATCCGCAAGCCGCGGATCCTCTTCCTGGACGAGGCCACCAGCGCGCTCGACAACGAGGCCCAGCGCGTGGTCATCGAATCCACCCGCGCGCTGCGCGCCACCCGCGTCGTGATCGCCCACCGGCTGTCCACGGTCATGGACGCCGACCGGGTGATCGTCATGGCGGAGGGCCGGGTCGTCCAGGAGGGCCCGCCCGCCGAGCTGCTCGCGGACACCGGCGGCCTTTTCCACGAGCTGGTCCGCCGTCAGATCGGCTGAGCGAAGCGCTCCGGCGCTCAGCCGAACAGGGCGTGCCGCCGGTCGCGGGTGTGCAGGTGGAAGGCGACCCCCGCCACGAGGACCGCGCCGACGAACCACAGCGGGCCGAGGAGCAGATAGCGCAGCGGGTCCGTGTCGCGGAAGCCGGCCGTGGCGGCCACCTGCATGGCCCCGTAGGACGGCAGGTAGCGGACCATGTCGTTGCCGGCGACCGGGTTGGCGATCGGGCTCTGCAGGCCGGTGTCGATGATGCTCGTCATGATGATCAGCAGCATGCCCGCCAGCTCGCTGCGCAGCATCGCGCCGAGCATCACCCCGAACCCGCCGTACGTCAGGGCCCCGCTCGCCAGGGCGAGGGCCAGCAGCCACGGCTGCCGGGGCGGCCAGTAGAAGCACACCGACACGGTGGCGTAGGCGCTGGTCAGGGCGGCGACGAGGAGCAGCGCCGCGAGCTTGGCCGCGACCAGGTGGAAGCGCGGGTAGCCGGCCGTCGCCAGCCGCTGGTCGAAGTGGCCTGCCTTGAAGGTGACGGAGAACATCATGAAGCCGACGATGAGCGTGACCGCGTTCAGCGCGCCGGAGATGTTGCTCAGGTCGTTCCCTCGCGCGGTGACGGTCTCGTGCGCGGCGCGCAGCAGGAACCGCACTTCGGCCCGGTCGATGACGAAGTGCCCGAGGGTGATCCACAGCGGGACGAAGAGCACGACGAGGACGACGGCCAGCCGGTTGCGGGAGTGCTCGATGAGCGCGTACCGGGCGGCGGTGGAGAAGTAGGTCCAGGCGGTCGTCGGCACGCTCACCCCGTTCCCGCCGGGTCGTCGGCGGGGACCAGCCGGCCGTCGGCGAGCCGCCACAGCCGGTCGAAGGGGGCGGTGTCGTAGACGATGTGCGAGACCACCAGGAAGGAGCATCCCGACGCGCGCAGCCCGTCGGCGAGCTCCCAGAAGCGCTGGTACGCCTCCCAGTCGAAGCCCTGGTACGGCTCGTCCAGGAGCAGCAGGGGCGGATCGTGCATCAGGGCGAGCACGAGATTGAGCTTCTGCCGGGTGCCGCCGCTGAGGGTGCCGATCCGGTGCCGCCGGTAGGCGGCGAAGCGCAGGACCTCCAGCAGCTCGTGGGCCCGGTCGAGACCGGGCAGGCCGTAGGCGACCTGGAAGAAGTGCAGGTGCTGGTCGACGGTGAAGGCCGGGTTGAGCACGGCCTCCTGGGGGCAGTACCCCATGCGGCCCGGGGAGACGACGACCCCGCGGTCGGGCGTGAGCTGCCCGGCGAGGATGCGCAGGAGCGTCGACTTCCCCGACCCGTTCTCGCCCACGACCCCGGCCAGGCACCCCGGATACAGCGTCAGGTCCACTCCGCGCAGCACGCGGTGCCGGCCGTACGCCTTGTGCACGTCGCCGACCTCCAGCACCGGCCGTGCGCCGGGCACGGCCGTGCCGGTTCTCGGGGACGAGCGGCCTGGCACGCGAACTCCTCGCCGGAGGCGGAGCGACGACGGTGGCTTCATCCCTATCACCCGTGGCCGGTTTCCGCGGCGCCCCGCCCGGCCCGTGTTGCGGGTTCTAGGCTCGTCACCCGTACCGAACACCCGATCGAGACAAGGACTGCTCGTGCCCGTACCCCCTGCCGTCCGGACGCTGTCCGCCGCCGCACTGCTCACCTGCCTCCTCGTGCCGCTCGGCGGGACGACCGCCTCCGCCCGGGCCGTCGGCGCGCCGGCCCCGCTCGCCGCGGTCACCGGGCAGCAGGTGCGGATCACCGAGGGGCAGGTGAGGGAGACGGGCCCGGGCGGGAGCATCCTCTACCCGTCCGTGACCAGCTGTCTGACGGTGACCGTCCGGCTGAAGGACGGCGGCCTGGTGGGCGCCCACATCAGCCTGTTCCGGGTGCCGGGGGAGTACCGCTCGGACGAGATCCTGCCCGTGCTCCGCCGGACCGTCGGCGAGCGGCGGGTGCGGGCCGTCGAGGTCAAGGGCGCGGTCGGGGCCTGGCATCCGGGGTACCTCACCAAGGCGGTGGAGGCCTACGGGCCGGACGAGGAGGTGCCCGTTCCCACCGGGCCGGACCCCGACGGGATCGCCGGGGCCGTGGCGCGCGGGCTCGCCGTGCCGCGCGGGCGGGTCAGCGTCCAGGACCTGCCGGACGGGGATCTGACGGTGCGCTGACGCGCGCGTTCCGGCCGGCGGCGTCCCGTTCCCCGCGATCCGATCTTTCTCCGGCGTGGTCGCGACAAGCGGAATCCACCCTGTTAAGGTAAGGCTTACCTATTCGAATCTTCGAAGCCCGTATCGAACCCGGCGGGGGGTCTCCGTGACGGTCGCAGTCGCTCCTTCCGAGACGGTCGGCGTGCTCCCGCAGTCCGTCCGCACCGACGTCCTGGAGGACACCTACGCGCGGCTGCGCGACGCCCTGGGCCCGCTCGCCCGGGTGCGGGTCGGCTCCTTCGCCGGCGCCGAGCAGATCACCGGGGAGCGGCTCGTCCGCGACGCGGCGCTCCGCGAGTGGCTGGTCGACGTGGCCGGCCGCAGGATGCGGGAGGCGCACGGGGTGGAGCCCCGGCGCGACGTGGCGGCCATGGAGGTGCTGCATCAGTACGCCTTCCTCGCCACGGTGGCCATGAGCGGCCCCTGGTTCCTCGAGGGCCGCGTGCCCCGGATCGGGCCCGACGGCATGGGGTACGACGAGGCCACGGCCACGCTGACGGTCTCCCCCTCCCGCCTCACCTGCCTGCCGGACGACCCCGCGGCGGGGCTGCCCGGCGTCCGCGTCGTCGCGGACGAGGAACTGCTGCGCGCGGAACTGCGCGACGCGGTGGCCCATCACCTCGGGCCGGTCCTGGATGTCTTCCGCCCCCTGCTGCGCCGGGGGCCCCGGGCCGTCTGGGGCCTGGCCACCGACGAACTCACCGAGGGAATCTGGTATCTGGGCCGCGTCACCGGCCAGGAGCGCCGGGCGGTCGGCGAGGCCGGCGCCCTGCTGCCGGGCGACACCGCGCCCTTCGTGGGCGCGGCCGGATTCCGCCCCTTCGGCGGCGCCGGCACGGCGCCGGACGGCGCCGCCACGCGCACCCGGATCACCTGCTGCCTCTGGTACACCGTCACGCCGGAGAAAATCTGCGCCACATGCCCCCGCCGGGCGCGCGCCTGACCCCGCCGCCTGCCGCGGATCACGCAGCGCACACGTCACACGCGCCGAACACGCCGAAGGGCCGGGCGCTCCCGATGGGGGAGCGCCCGGCCCTTCCGCCTGCCGGCTGGGGCGTCAGGCGCGCGCGGCGTCGACCCCGTAGGTCTTGGCCACGTCGTCCAGGACCGAGTCGGCGCCGTACAGGCCGACGGCGAGCATCCAGGTGATGTCGTTCACCTCGTGGACCTGCCCCTTGAGCTGCTTCCAGAGCGGGTTCGCCTGGAACTTCTCCTTGCTCTTCCGCGAACCGCCCTGCGGGTCCGGGTAGGTGCTGACGAAGATGTCGTCCGCGTCGACCTTCTTGATCTGCTCCTCGGAGATGTCGGCGTTGAAGCCGGTGCCCCGGGCGTCCTCGGGCTTGGCGAAGCCGAGGTCCTTCACGATGACACCGATGTAGGTGTCCTCCTTGTACAGGCGCGTCGGGCCGTCCACGAACCGGACGACGGAGACGGAGGGGTTGGCGCCCTTCTTCGTGCGGACGGCGTCGCCGACGGCCTTGGCGCGCTTGTCGTAGGCGGCGACCTTCTCGTCGGCCAGCTTCTCCTTGCCGAGCGCCTTGCCGACCAGCTTGAGGTTGTCCTTCCACGTCGCGCCGGTGTCCTCGGTGAAGACGGTGGGCGCTATCGCGGAGAGCTGCTTGTAGAGCTTCTCGTGACGGACCTTGGCGGACAGGATCAGATCCGGCTTCAGCGCCATGATCTTCTCCAGGCTCGGCTCGTCGAGCATGCCGACCGGCTTGGCGTCGCCTCCGTATGTCTTCGCGTCGGCGCCGAAGTAGGCGGGCAGCTTCTCGTCCGGCGCGGCGAAGGTCGTGTAGCCGACGACCTGGCTCTGCAGGGCCAGCGTCGCGTCGACGAAGGTCATGTCGAGGGCGACCACGCGCTGGGGAGCCTTCTTGATCTCCGTCTTGCCCATCGCGTGCTCGATCGTGCGCGGGAAGGCGCTGCCGACGGCGGCCTGGCCCTTGTCGCTCTTGTCGTCCGTATTCTTGTCCGAGCCGCCGCCGCAGGCGGCGGTGGCAAGGAGGCCCGCGGTCACGGCGACGGCTCCGACGGTGCGGCTGAAACGGCTGAGCCAACGGGCTCTCATCAGCAGGGTCCCTTCTCTGTTCGCGATGTGCGTCATTAAGGATAGGCTCACCTAAGTGACCGAAAATCGCCGGGGAGGGAATCGTGATCGAAGCGCTACCTGCGCCGCCCACCGACAGGGGGATGCGGCAGGTCGCCCGCGAGAGGACAAGGAGGCGCCGCACAGGGACCGTTGTCCTGGTGGCGCTGCTGGCGCTGGCGGTGCTGCTGAGCATCGCGCTGGGCGCCGAGCCGCTCGGCCCCGGGCAGATCTGGCACGGACTGTGGAGCCCCTCCGGCCGGGAGGGGGACGTCATCGTCCGCTCGCTGCGGCTGCCGAGGACGGTGACCGCGCTCGTCGCCGGTGTCGCGCTGGGCGCCGCGGGCGCCCTGATGCAGGGACACACCCGTAACCCCATCGCCGACCCGGTGGTCCTCGGCATCAGCGCCGGCGCCGGCGCGGGTGTCGTGGCCTCGCTCTTCCTCCTCGGCGTCGGCAGCCTCTACGGCTATGTCTGGTTCGGCTTCCTCGGCGCGGCGATCGCCGGCACCGCGGTGTACGCCGTGGGCGCGCTCACGCGCGGCGGTGCCACCCCCGTGACCCTCGCCCTGGCGGGGGCCGCGGCCCACGCGCTGTTCACGGCACTCACCGCCGGGATGGTGCTCTTCGACCGGCAGGCCCTGGAGACCTACCGCTTCTGGACGGTCGGTTCGGTCAGCGGCCAGCCCCTCGATCTGGTCCTGCGCGCGCTGCCGTTCATCGTGGCCGGCCTGCTGCTGGCCGCGCTCAACACCCCCGGGCTCAACGCCCTGTCCCTCGGCGAGGACGTGGCCCGGATGCTGGGCGTGCGGATCGGGCTGACCCGGGTGACCGGCATGGCCGCGATCACCCTGCTGACCGGTACGGCGGTCGCCGTGTGCGGACCCATCGGCTTCGTCGGCCTGGTCGGCACGCACATCGCCCGGCACCTCTCCGGCCCCGACTACCGCTGGATCGTCGCCCAGGCGGCACTGATCGGGGCGGTCCTCATGCTCACCGCGGACACCCTCGGGCGGCTGGTGGCCCGCCCGGGCGAGCTCCAGGTGGGCATCATGCTGGCGCTCATCGGGGCGCCCGTCTTCATCCATCTCGTGCGCCGCCGCCAGGCGGTGAGGATATGACCCCGACGGAAGCGACCCCGGCACGAGCGACGTCCGTCCCCGGGCGTACGCCCCTGCGGGCCGGCCCGGTCTCGGCGGTCTGGCGGCCGCGCACGGTGCTGATCCCGCTGCTGGCGCTCGGCGTGCTGTTCCTCGCCGTCCTCGTCGACTGCGGGCGCGGTGACGTCCACATCCCCGTGGGCGACGTCGCCCGGGCGCTGTTCGGCGGGGGAGACGAGGCGAGCCGCATGGTGGTGACGGAACTGCGCCTGCCCCGGGCGGCGACCGGCGCCCTGGTCGGCGCCGCGCTCGCGCTGGCCGGCGCCATCGTCCAGGGCCTGGCCCGCAACCCGCTGGCCAGCCCCGACATCCTGGGCGTCACGGCCGGTTCGGGCGTGGGCGCGGTGACCGTCATCGTCTTCGGCGGCGCGTACGGGGGCGTCGGTGGCGCGGTGGCGAGCGTGGGCATCCCCGCGGCCGCCACGGCCGGCGGCATCCTGGCGGCCGTCGCCGTCTACCTCCTCGCCGTGCGGCGCGGACTGTCCGGCTACCGGGTGCTGCTGGTGGGGGTCGGCGTGAACGCCATCCTCACCAGCGTGCTGTCGTGGTTGCTGCTCAAGGCCGACATCGTCGACGCCGGGCGCGCGCTGCTGTGGCTCAACGGCAGCCTCAACGGCGCCTCCTGGGACACCCTGCGACCCGTCATGTGGGCGCTGATCGTGCTGCTGCCCGTCGCCCTGCTGCTCTCCTTCCCCTTCGGCGCGCTCGTCTTCGACGAGGACACCGCGCGCGGCCTCGGCGTCCGCATGACCGGCACCCGGGTGGCGCTGCTGTTCACGGCGGTGGTGCTGACCGCCGCGGCGACCTCGGCCGCCGGCGCCATCGCCTTCGTGGCGCTGGCCTGCCCGCAGCTCGCGCTCCGGCTGCTCCGCACGGGCACGCCGCCGCTGCTCGCCTCCGCGCTGATCGGCGCGGCCGTGACGGTCTGGGCCGACGTCCTGGGACGCACGGCCTTCGGAAACATCGAACTGCCCGTCGGCATCCTCACCGCCGCGCTGGGCGCACCGTACCTGCTGTACTTGCTCATTCGGAGCGGAAGGGCCCGCACGTCATGACCGAGATCACCCGCACCCCGTCCGCGAGCGCCACGTCACCGGCCCCCCGGGGGGCCGGTGACGCGCGTCCGGGAGTGCGTCTGCGGGCGGAGGGGCTCACCCTCGCGTACGGCGAGCGGACCGTGGTCCGGGAGCTGGACCTGGACGTCCCGGACGGCACGATCACAGCGGTCATCGGGCCCAACGGCTGCGGGAAGTCCACGCTGCTGCGGGCGTTCGGACGGCTGATGAAGCCCACCGCCGGGCAGGTCCTGCTGGACGGCCGGCCCGTGCACCGGATCCCCACGCGCGAGGTCGCCGAACTCGTCGGCCTGCTCCCGCAGTCGCCGGCCGCCCCGGAGGGGCTGAGCGTCGCCGACCTGGTGGCGCGCGGACGGCATCCGCACCAGAGCTGGTACCGGCGGTGGTCCTCCGACGACGAGGCCGCCGTCGCCCAGGCCCTGCGCGCCACCGGCATGTACGAACTGGCCGAGCGCACGCTGGACGAACTGTCGGGCGGGCAGCGGCAGCGCGCGTGGATCGCGATGGCGCTGGCGCAGCAGACGGAACTGCTCCTGCTCGACGAGCCGACCAACCACCTCGACCTGGCCCACCAGATCGAGGTCCTGGACCTCGTCCGCGAACTCCACCTGACCACCGGGCGCACCGTCGTCGTGGTCCTCCACGACCTGTCGCTCGCCGCCCGCTACGCCGACCGGCTGGTGGCCATGAAGGACGGCCGGGTGGTCGCCCAGGGCGCCCCCTGCGAGGTGCTCACCGGGGAGCTGGTGCGGGACGTCTTCGGCCTGCGGGCCCGGGTCCGGCGTGACGAGGAGACGGGCGCCCCGCTGGTGATTCCGCTGAGCCGGCACGACCGCACGGCCGCTGACGGGGTGTGAGATCCGGGGCGGGGAAAGGACCGGAAGGCACGCGCGGGGTCACACCAGCGGTTTGGTAGGTTAGCCTTACCTAAGTCGGTGGGGTGGGGGTCGCCCTCCCCCCGCCGGGCTTTCTCCGCCTGCCCACCCCGCTCGTGACCGAAGGATCCCACCATGCTGCGTGCTCGTCTCCTCGACCGACAGGCGCAACGTGAGTCCGCTGCCCGCACTTACGCCCGGTCCATCCCGGTGGCGCCCGTCGCCGCCTCCGGCGCGCAGGTGACCGGGGCCGACGGCCGTACGTACCTCGACTGTCTCTCCGGTGCGGGCACCCTCGCCCTCGGCCACAACCACCCGGACGTCGTCGCCGCGTTGCAGGACGTCATCGGGTCGGGCGCGCCCCTGCACGCCCTCGACATGATCACCCCGCAGAAGGACGCCTTCAGCGAGGAGCTGCTGAAGAGGCTGCCGGGCACGCTCAACAACCGGGCCAAGCTCCACTTCTGCAGCCCGGCCGGCACCGACGCCGTCGAGGCCGCGCTCAAGCTGGCCCGCAACGCCACCGGTCGCCAGGGTGTGTTCGCCTTCACCGGCGCCTACCACGGTATGACGCTCGGCGCGTCCTCCGTCTCCGGCCCCGGCCGGATGCGCCGCGGCTCGGCCGAGTTCGGGCCGGCCGAGGCCCAGCCCGTGACCCGGCTGCCCTACCCGTACGGCTACCGCTGCCCGTTCGGTGTCGGCGCCGAGCAGGCGGGCGAGCTCTCCGCCCGGCTGATGGAGAGTTACCTCACCGACCCCAGCAGCGGCGTCTCCAAGCCCGCCGCCGTCATCCTCGAAGTCGTCCAGGGCGAGGGCGGCGTCGTCCCCGGCCCCGACGCGTGGCTGCGCGAGGTGCGCCGCATCACCGCCGAGCACGGCGTGCTGCTCATCATCGACGAGGTGCAGACCGGCATCGGCCGCACCGGCGACTTCTGGGCGTGCGAACGCGCCGGCGTCACCCCCGACATCCTCGTCACCTCCAAGGCGGTCGGCGGCGGCCTCCCGCTGGCCCTGATCGCCTACCGGCCCGACCTCGACACCTGGCAGCCGGGCGACCACACCGGCACCTTCCGCGGCAACACGCTCGCCATGGTCGCCGGCGAGATCACGCTGCGCACGGTCGCCGAGCAGCAGCTGACCGAGCGCGCCGCGAAGCTGGGCGAGCGCCTCCGCGCCGGTCTGCGCGAACTCGCCCTGGACCACCCGCAGATCGCCGACGTGCGCGGCCGGGGCCTGATGATCGGCGCCGAGCTCGTCGACCCGTCCGCCGAACCCGACGCCCTCGGCTCCCGCCCCGGCGCCCCGGCGTTCGCCCGCGCCTTCCAGGCCGCCTGCCTGGAGCGCGGCCTCATCCTGGAACTCGGCGGTCGCGGCGACACCGTGCTGCGCCTGCTGCCCCCGCTGGTGCTCACCGACGAGCAGGCCGACTCCGTGCTGAACCGCATCGCCGACGCGCTGTCCGACGTCTCCGCGGAGCGTGCCGCGTGAGCGAGGTCGCCCGCCCCGACGCCGTCGCCGATCCGGCGTCCCCGTACGCCCTGCGCCGGCTGACGTCCATCGCCCTCGACGCGCTGGCCGACGGCGCCGCCGCACGCGGCGGCCCGCTGCCCGCCGGCGGACCGGAGAAGGTCGCCGCGCGCACCCGCGCCCTCGTCGCCCCCGTCCTGCCCGAGGAGGGCGTGGGCGCCGAGGACGCCCTGTACGACGTGGCGCGCGCGGCCGCCGAGGGTGCCGCCGACCCCTCGGACCCGCACTGCGTGGCCCATCTGCACTGCCCGCCGCTGGCCGTCGCCGCCGCGGCGGACCTGGTCGCCTCGGCGCTCAACCCGTCGATGGACTCCTGGGACCAGGCACCGGCCGCCGCCGTCATCGAACAGGAGGTCACCGCCGCCCTCGCCCACCTGGTCTACGCGGGCCGGCCCGGCCCCGACGCCGTCATCACCAGCGGCGGCACCGAATCGAACCTGGTCGCCCTGCTGCTGGCCCGCGAACGCGCCCGCGCCGTCGGCGCCCGCCCGGTGCAGGTGCTCGTCGGCGCCAACGCGCACCACAGCGTGCGCCGGGCCGCGTGGATGCTCGGACTCCCCACCCCGGTCGTCATCGACTGCCCGGGCGGCCGGATGAGCCCGGCCGCGCTGGACCGGGCCCTGGTGGACTGCGAGCCGGGCCCCGCCCTGGTCGTCGCCACCGCCGGCACGACGGACGAGGGCCTGATCGACCCCCTGCCCGAGATCGCCGACGTGGCCGCCTTCCACGGCGCCGAACTGCACGTGGACGCCGCCTACGGCGGCCCCCTGCTGTTCAGCGAGCGGCTCGCGCCCCGCCTCGCCGGCATCGAGCGCGCCGTGTCGGTCACCTACGACCTGCACAAGCTGGGCTGGCAGCCGGTCGCGGCCGGCGTCCTCGCGGTCGCCGAAGCGGCCGCGCTGGAACCGCTGTCGCTCACCGCGGACTACCTCAACGCCGACGACGACACCGAGGCCGGCCTGCCCGACCTGCTCGGCCGCTCGATCCGCACCTCGCGCCGCCCCGACGTACTGAAGATCGCGACGACCCTGCGGGCCCTCGGCCGCCGCGGACTCGGCCGCACGGTGGAGCACTGCGCCGACACCGCCGCCGAGTTCGCCCGCGCCGTCGACGAACACCCCGCGCTGCGCCGCCGCTCCGGCGACCCCGGCATCAGCACCGTGCTGTTCCGTCCGGTGGCCGCCGACGCGCTGCCCGGCGAGGCCGGTGACGAACTCGTCGCCGCCGTCCGCCGGGAGCTGCTCGCCGAAGGGCTCGCCGTCCTCGGCCGGGCCGCGGTCGCGGACGACGACGGCACGCAACGGCTGTGGCTGAAGGTGACGTTGCTGCACCCGCGGACCACCGCCACCGACCTCGCCGGGCTCCTCAAGCTCGTCGCCGAGCGCGCGGAGAGCCTCGTCACGGCCGGCGCCGGCTCGTAGGACGCGCCGGACGGCTTGGAATGCCGCCCGGAATGAATTAGCTTAGCCTCACCTAACTCGCCCGGGTGTCCGGTGCGGCCTCGCGCCGCCGGCACCCGGGCCGTCCCAGGGGGAACCATGAACACGCTCGCCGCCGACGGCGGTCCGGCCGTCATACCGAGACCGGGCCGGCCGGCCCCGCGCGTCGAACGCTTCGACGGCCCGGCCGCCGCTCAGCGCCTCGCACTGTGGACGCGCGCCTACGAGGACGTCTACGCCCACGCGCTGGACCTGAGCGACCACAACGACCCGCCGATCGCCGAGCGCCTGGAACGGCACTGCGCCCGCCCCGGCTTCGAACTCGTCGCGGCCTTCGACGGCGACCGGGTCGCGGGCCTCGTCTACGGGTACGCCCTGCCCGAGGACTCGCTGTGGTGGGAGGGCCTGACCCCCGCGCCCGCACCGGACTTCACCCGCGAGCACCCCGGCCGCACGGTCGGCCTCTGCGAACTCCTCGTCGCCGCCCCCTGGCGCCGCGCGGGCCTCGGACGGGACCTGGTGGAGTCCTTCCTGGCCGGACGGCCGGAGGAACGGGCCGCCGCGCTGGTCGCCGACGGCAACAGCGTCGTCCTCGACCGCTACGCCGGCTTCGGCTTCGCCCCGGTCGGCACCCTGGAGCCCTACCCCGGCTGGCGCCCCCACACCATGATCGTGCGCCCGCTGCGCTGATCGGCCGCCGCGCCACCCCGACCGCACCCGCATCCCCTCCCCAGTAGCAAGGCAGCCCCCGCCGTGTCCATCGAACTCCCGCCGTCCGCCGCGCCCCGCTCCGCCCACCACCCCGGTGTCCTCCCCGCACCCGTGCGACGCCGCCTCCTCGAACTCGCCGAGGCCGGCGCCCGTACCGGCACCCCGCTGGCGGCCTACCTCTACGACGGCGGCGTCGCCGCGGACCGCGCCCGCGAACTGCGCGCGGCACTGCCCGAATGGGCGGCGGTCTACTACGCGGTCAAGGCCAACTCCTTCCCCGGCGTCGTGCACGCCCTCGCCCCGCACGTCGACGGCTTCGAGGTCGCCTCCCTGACGGAACTCGCCCTCGCCACCGGCGCCAAGCCCGCCGCACCCGGTGAGCCGGCCCCCGTCGTCGCCGCCGGACCGGCCAAGTCCGTGCCCGTCCTGACCGGTCTGGTCGAGGCCGGCGTCGAGGCCATCAACGCCGAGAGCCCCCTCGAACTGCACCGCATCAGCCGCATCGCCACCGAACGCGGCACCACCGCCCGCGTCGCGCTGCGCGTCAACCCCGCCGAGATACCCGTCACCGGCTCGCTCCACATGGGCGGCGAACCCAGCCAGTTCGGGGTCGCCGAGCCCGACGTCGCCGAGGCCGTGCGCATCGCCCTGGGGCTGCCGGGCATCGACCTCATCGGCTTCCACATCCACGCCGCCTCCAACAACCTCGACGCCGGGACCCACGCCGCCTATCTGCGCTGGTGCGTGGAGTGGAGCGCGGCCACCGCCGCCGAGCACGGCATCGACCTGCGGCACATCGACGTCGGCGGCGGCATCGGCGTCAACTTCGAGGGCGACTTCAAGGGCCAGAAGCCCTTCGACGTCGCCCGGTTCGGCGAGCTCGCCGCGGCCGTCCGGCCGCCGGCCGGCGTCAAGGTCGCCCTGGAGCCCGGCCGCTTCCTCGTCGCCGACTGCGGCTGGTACGCCGCCGAGGTCACCGACGTCAAGCACTCCTACGGCAGGTCCTTCGCCGCCCTGCGCGGCGGCATCAACCACTTCCAGCTGCCGACCTCCTGGGACATCGTCCACAACGTCGCCGTCCTGCCCGTCGAGACCTGGCCCGAGGACTGCCCGCGCCCCGAGGCCGCCGACACCCGCGTCACGTTCGTCGGTGAGCTGTGCACCCCCGAGGACACCCTGCTGCGCGACGTCCGCGTCGACCGCGTGCGCGCCGGTGACATCGCCGTCTTCCCCTACGCCGGCTCCTACGGCTGGGAGTTCGCCATGCACTCCTTCCTCGGCCACCCCGTGGCCGACCGCATCCTGCTCTGAGCCCGTCCGCGCCCCCGGAGTCCCCCCGATGACCCTCCCGCCGCACCCGCCCACGGCAGCCGCCCCCTCCGACCGGCCCGACCCCCTCGACCACCCGGACCCCGCCCGCGCCGCCGACTCCGCCGCCACCGAGACACTGCTGCGCGCCTACGTCCGCGAGACGGCCACCGACGTCCCTCCCGCCGGCCGCGAGCTCCTCCTCGACCTGCCCGCCAGCGGGCTGCGCCTCGGCGTGCCGGTCCGCTACCGCTCGGCCACCGGCTGGCACCGCTTCGGCCACCCGCGCGTCCTCGGCACCGGCCGCGCCACCCCGCCGGCCGCCGACGTCGCACTCGTGGCCGCCGCCACGATCCGCGAATCCACCACCGGCCGCGGCCACCCCGCCCATCTGGGCACCGACGCGACCGGCCGGGTCCTCAACTCCGCCGCCCGCGTCACCGCCCATCTGACCGCGCGCCGCGCCGAACCCGAGGGCACCACCGGACCGACCCCCTTCCTCGACGCCGAACAGGCGCTGCTGCTCGGCCACCCCTTCCACCCGGCCCCCAAGAGCCGCGAGGAGGCGTCCGAGGACGAACTGGCCGCCTGGTCGCCCGAGTTGCGCGGTTCCTTCGCCCTGCACTGGTTCGCCGCCCACCCGGACTTCGTGGCCGGGGAGGCCCTGGACGGCCGCCCGGTCGCCGAACTGCTGCGCCCGCTGGCCGCGGGCGTCGCCCTGCCGGAGGGCACCGTGCCCGTACCGGCCCACCCCTGGCAGGCGCGCGAGGTACTGAACCGGCCGGAGATCCGCAAGCTCGTCGAGGACGGACTGCTGACCCCGCTCGGGCCCGGCGGCGATCCCTGGTTCCCGACCTCGTCCGTGCGCACCGTCCACCGCCCCGGCGCCGACGTGATGCTCAAGCTCTCCCTCGGCATGCGCATCACCAACTCGCGGCGCAACAATCTGCGCGGTGAGATGCGCCTCGGCGTCAGCGCGGCCCGGCTGCTCGCCGCCGGTCCCGCCGCCTGGCTGCGCGCCGAGCACCCCGACTTCGCGATCCTGCGCGACCACGCCTGGATCTCCGCCGGCACCTCCGGCGCGGAGACCGGCCTGGAGACCGCCCTGCGCGACAACCCCTTCCACGGCGGCGCCGGCGAAGGACTGTGCGTCGCCGGCCTGCTCGCCGAACGCACCGGCCCCGGCGACGGATCCGCCCCCCGGCACCGCACCCTGCTCGCCGAGGCCGTGTCACGCGCCGCCCGCGCGCACGGCACGACCGTGGCCGAGGCGGCCGCCCGCTGGCTGGAGTGCTACCTCGACGTCCTCGCCGTCCCGCTGGTCCGGCTCCAGGCCCGGTACGGCATCGCGCTCGAACCGCACCACCAGAACACCCTCGTCGCCCTCGGCGACGACGGCCTGCCCACCGCCGGCTGGTACCGCGACAGCCAGGGCTACTACCTGGCCCGCTCCCGCGCCGCCGACATCGAGCGCCTGCTGCCCGGTGCCACCGACGACGTCGAGCTCGTCTTCGACGACGCGTTCGTCGACGAACGCGTCGGCTACTACCTCTACATCAGCAACCTGCTCGGCCTCATCGGCTCCATGGGCGCCCAGGGCCTGGCCGGCGAGCACGAGCTGCTGCGCGTGCTGCGCGCCCGGCTGGAGCGGCTGCGCGCCGCGGAACCCGGCGCGCGGGGCCTGCTCGACCTGCTCCTGGACCAGCCCGTGCTGCGCTGCAAGGGCAACTACCTCACCTGTGTCGACGGCCTCGACGAACTCGTCGGCGACGTACACACCCAGTCCGTCTACATCGACCTTCCCAACCCCCTCGCGGAGGAGCGGCGTTGAGCGACAACACCCCTTACGACTTCGTCGGCGTCGGCATCGGCCCGTTCAACCTGTCGCTGGCCGCCCTCGCGGACGGCGTGCCGGAGCTGAACGCGCTCTTCCTCGACGCGAAGCCCGCCTTCTCCTGGCACCCCGGCCTGCTCCTGGAGGGCACCACCCTCCAGGTGCCCTTCCTCGCCGACCTGGTGACCATGGCCGACCCCACCAGCCCCTGGTCGTACCTGAACTACCTGCGGTCGCACGACCGCATGTTCCCCTTCTTCTTCTCCGAGCGCTTCCTCATCCCGCGCCGCGAGTACGACCACTACTGCCGCTGGGTCGCCGAGAGCCTGCCCTCCTGCCGCTTCGACGCCCACGTCACCGCCGTCGCCTGGGACGAGGCCGCCGACGCCTTCGCCCTGACCTACCGCTCCGCCGACGGCACCGTCACCCGGGTCCTGGCCCGCCAGGTCGTCCTCGGCGTCGGCACCGGCCCCGTCGTCCCCGAGCCGCTGCGACCGCTGCTGACCGACGCGCACCGCGGCCGCGTGCTGCACAGCGCCGACTACCGCACCCACCGCGCGGCCCTGGCCACCGCCGACGACGTCACCGTCATCGGGGCCGGCCAGTCCGGTGCCGAGGTCGTCCTCGACCTCATCCGCCACCAGGACGGCGACGGCCTGGGCGGTCCCTTCACCCGCTGGCTGGCCCGCACCCCCGCCTTCGCGCCGATGGAGTACTCCAAGATCGGCCTGGAGCACTTCACCCCCGACTACATCCGCTACTTCCGCGCCCTGCCCGAGGAGCGCCGCGAGCACCTCGTCCGCGAGCAGTGGCAGCTCTACAAGGGCGTCAGCGCCGACACCCTCGGCGCCATCCATGACGAGCTCTACGAGCGCACCATCGGCGGCGGCCGCCCCCGCGCGGACCTGCACCCCGGCGTCGAGCTCCTCGCCGCCGAGGCCGACGGCGACGGCTACCTGCTGACGTGCCGGCACGCCCCGCAGGACAGCGCGTTCACCTTCCGCACCTCCGCGATCGTCGCCGCCACCGGCTACAGCGCCGTCCGCCCGGCCTTCCTGGACGCCATGGGCGACCTCGTGGACTGGGACGACAAGGGCCGCTACCGCGTCGACGGCCGCTACCGCGTCGCCCTCGACCCCCGGGTGGGCGGCGCCCTCTACGTCCAGAACGCCGAGATGCACACCCACGGCGTCGGCGCGCCGGACCTCACCCTCGGCGCCTGGCGCGCGGCCACCATCCTCAACACGATCAGCGGCCGCACCGTGCTGCCCGTCCCCGACCGGGCCGCCTGGACGACCTTCGGCGCGCCCGGAGAAGCCCCCGTACCGGACCTCGCGGCCCCGCATCCCGACCCGGTCGGGACCCTCCGGTGACCGCGGCCCGGCAGGCCGCG
>NZ_JBFAPH010000129.1:0-16974 GCF_040675635.1 Streptomyces sp. NPDC049577 | reverse complement strand
CGAGGCCCGCGCGCCCGGCGTCCCCCCGGCGCCCCGCCTACCGGAGTTCCCTCAAAGCCCTGAGCAAGCCGCAGGCACACGGCACTTCGCTCGTCACCTTCACCCTGGTGCTCACCGCCCCGGCCATCCTGGCCGCCGCCCTCCTGCGCCCCCGCGGCGGCGGTCGCGGCGGCCGTCGCGGCCGCTGACGCGGTCCGCCCCGGCCCACTGCCCGAATTCCGGAGGTTCCCCTTGTCCGAGTGGCTGGTACTGGTCATCGCCATGGCCGCCGCCTGCGCCGTCGTCCTGAGCATCACGGTCCTGCGCGAACGCAGAGTCGGGGAGGACTTCGACCCGACGGAGACCCCCGACGTCATCGAGTACATGACGATGATGATCGGCGTGGTCTACGCCATCGTGCTGGGCCTGGCCATCGCCGGGGTCTGGGAGGCCCGCACCAGTGCCCAGGACACCGTCCGCGCCGAGGCCCAGGCGCTCCACGAGGTCTCCGAGCGCGTGCAGGCGTACGCCCCGGACGCCCGCGACCGCATCCGCAAGGACGTCGACGCCTACGTCAGCCAGGTGGTGCGCAAGGAGTGGCCCGTGATGCTGGAGGAGGGCCGGCTCACCGACCGGGGCACCGAGCTGCTCGACAAGGTGCGCCAGGATGTCACCGCCTACCAGCCGCGGGACGACCACGAGAGCCAGTCGTACCAGCCGCTGCTCGACCAGGTCGCCGCGGCGGACGCGGCACGCAACTCCCGCGCGCAGAACGCCGGTCCGACCATGCCGGGCGTGGTGTGGTTCGGGCTGATCGCGGGTGCGCTGGTGGCCGTCGGGCTGATCTTCACGCTGCAGATCCGGCGCTCGGCGCGCGAGCTGCTGCTGGCCGGGCTCTACAGCGCGCTCATCGCCTTCCTGCTGTTCCTCATCTGGGACTTCAACTCGCCCTTCGGGCACGAGGTGGACGACGTCACGGCCCCGTTCACCGATCTGTTCGCCATCTGACCGGCAAGGTCTTCAGCCCGTTCTGCAGATTGGAGACCAGCCGGACCGGCTCCCCCGCCCGCTCCAGGCCGGGCAGCCGGTCCACCGCCGTGCGCAGCACGGCCCGCAGCTGCATGCGCGCCAGCCGCGCCCCCAGGCAGAAGTGCGGGCCGTGCCCGAAACTGAGGTGGTCGTTGGGCGTGCGGGTGATGTCGAAGCGGTCCGGGTCGGGGAAGACCCGCTCGTCGCGGTTGGCCGACGCGTGGTAGACGACGACCTTCTCGCCGCGCCGGATGCGCACCCCGCCCAGCTCGGTGTCGCACGCGGCCGTCCGCCGGAAGTCCATGACGGGCGGCCAGTGGCGCAGCACCTCCTCCACGGCCGAGTCGGTCAGTTCCGGCCGGGTGCGGAAGAGTTCGTACTGCTCCGGATGGTCGAGCAGGGTCAGCAGCCCGCCCGGGATCCCGTTGCGTACCGTCTCGTTGCCCGCCACCGCGAGGAGGAAGAACATGGTCTCGAACTCCTCGCGGGTCAGGCCCGCTTCGCGCATGCGCGCCATGACGCTGCCCGGGCGCGGGGCGCCGGCCAGTGCGTGGGCGTAGTGGAACATGTCGGTCAGCGCCTCGCGGGACCGCGGGTTCAGCGGTGAGCCGTCGGGGCGGACACGGCGGTCCGGACGGCGGGCGAGCGCGGCGCGTCCCATCGGGCTGAGCATCGCGGGATCGACGGTGCTGGACCAGGCGTGGTCGGCGTCCTGGTATCCGATGACGCGGTTCGACCAGTCGTACAGCAGCCCGCCGTCCTCCTCCGGGACGCCCATGACGTGGGCGAGCGTCCACACGGGCAGACCGGCGGTCAGCCGTACGAAGTCCGCCTCGCCCCGGCCCGCCACGTCCGCGATCAGCTGCTCCGCCCGCGCCTCGACGCGCTCCTGAAGCTCCCGCAGGGCGCGCGGGGCGAAGGCCGAGGCGACGATGCGGCGCAGCCGGGAGTGCGCAGGCGGGTCCTGGTTGAGCATCATGGTGCGGACGAAGGCCAGGTCCGCCTCGGTGTCGGGGTCGCGGATCTGGGTGGCGCCCAGGTGCGAGGAGAAGACCTCGGGTGTGCGCAGGACGTGCTTGACGTCCGCGTGGCGGAAGACCGCCCAGTAGCCGGGGCCGGCGGGCCAGGGCCCGACGGCCGGCTCGGGCACCCAGCAGACCGGGCCGGCGTCCCGTAACGCGCGGAAGAGCCCGTACGGAACACCTCGGGCATAGGTGGCGGGGTCGAACACTTCGACGATGGAGGGGTGTGCCGTCACCCGCGGACCGTACGTCTCCCTCTGGCGGGCGCGTCAAGGGGTCGCCACAATGTGCGCGTGACATCCGGCCCGCGACAGCACGCGGATCACTCTGACGGCGGACGGCGGGGAGGACCCGGCGGCCCGTCCCACCACGGTCTCCGCGTTCCCCGGCCGAAGGCCCCCTTGAGCGCGCTGCCCGCAAGGGCTTAGCTGGTAGGGCCGACTCCGACAGGAGGTACCGAGCATGACCGACGGCAAGCCCGAGAGGGAAGGTTTCGCCGGGCCGGTCGGTGAGGACGAGGCGGAGGCGTTCCTCCGCGGCATCTGCTTCAAGACCGGTCCGCCCCGGCTGCTGGGTGCCGAGCTGGAATGGCTCGTCCACGACCTGCACGACCCCACCCGCCCCGTCGCCCCGCCCCGGCTGGCGGCGGCCGCCGACCGCATGCGGGCCCTGCCCCTGCGATCGCTCCTGACCATCGAACCCGGCGGCCAGATCGAGTTCAGCTCGCTCCCCACCGACAGCCTCGCCGGGTGCGTGGCGGACCTCTCCGCCGATCTCGCCCTCGCCCGCGCCGCACTGCGCGAGCTGGACCTGGTTCTCGCCGGGTACGGCAAGGAACCCTGGTTCCTGCCGGGTCGCGTCATCCGCGACCAGCGCTACGACGCCATGGAGATCTACTACGACCGGTGGAACAGCGCCGGCCGTACGATCATGTGCCGCACGGCCTCCGTCCAGGTCTGCCTGGACGCCGGGCTGGAGGAGCCCGGGCCGCTCGGCTACGGGCGGCGCTGGCGGCTCGCGCACCTGCTGGGCGCGGTCCTGGCCGCCTCCTTCGCCAATTCGCCGCTGCACCTGGGGCGCCCGACCGGGTGGCGGTCCACCCGGCAGGCCTGCTACGCCCACATGGACCCGGGCCGCACCCTGGCGCCGCCGGAGGACCTCGAACCGCGCGCCGCCTGGGCGACGTACGTCCTGGACTCACCGGTGATGCTGGTGCGCTCCGGCGACGAACGGCCGTGGGACTCACCCCAGGGGCTCAACGTGCGCCGCTGGGCGCGCTCCGGGCGGCCCCGGCCGCTCACCCCGGACGACCTCACCTACCATCTGACCACGCTGTTCCCGCCCATCCGGCCCCGCGGCCACCTGGAACTGCGCATGATCGACGCGCAGCCCGGTGACGACGGCTGGGTGGTGCCCCTGGCCGTGGCCACGGCCCTGTTCGACGATCCGCAGGCCGCCGAGGCCGCCTACCGGACGGTCAAGGCACTCACGGACACCGCGGGCCGCGACCCGACCCCGCGCAACCGCCTCTGGCTGAACGCGGCCCGCTACGGTCTGGCCGATCCCGAGCTGCACGCCGCCGCCGTCATCTGCTTCGACCTCGCCCGCGAGGCCCTGCCCCGGCTGGGGTGCCCGCCCGCGGTCCTGACGGCCGTCGACGAGTTCGTCGCCCGCTACGTGGACCGGCGCCGATGTCCCGCCGACGATCTGCTCGACCTCGTCACGGGCGCCACCGGCAAGGAGAACCGCCCATGACGGCCCCCGGACCGGCCCCCGACGCCCTCCGGCGGCACGCCGTGCACGCCCTGCTCACCGCCCGGGAGCGGACGCGGGGCCTGACCGAGTGCGTCGACGAGCGCGAACTGACCACCCAGCACTCGCCGCTGATGTCCCCGCTGGTGTGGGACCTCGCGCACATCGGCAACCAGGAGGAGCTGTGGCTGCTGCGCGCCGTCGGCGGGCAGCAGGCCCTGCGCCCCGAGATCGACGACCTCTACGACGCGTTCGAACACCCCCGGGCCGAACGCCCCTCGCTGCCGCTGCTGCCGCCGGCGGAGGCCCGCGCGTACGTCACGGACGTCCGGGACCGGGCCCTGGACGTGCTGGACGCGGCCCCCGACGACGGCGGCCCGCTGCTGGCGGGCGGCTTCGCCTTCGGCATGGTCGCGCAGCACGAGCAGCAGCACGACGAGACGATGCTCATCACCCACCAGCTGCGCCGGGGACCCGCCGTCCTCTCGGCGCCCGACCCACCGCCGGCCGCCCCGGACACCGCGACGCTGCCGGCGGAGGTCCTGGTGGACGGGGGCCCGTTCACCATGGGCACCTCCACCGAGCCCTGGGCCCTGGACAACGAGCGCCCCGCCCACCACCGGTTCGTGCCCGCCTTCTTCATCGACACCCTGCCCGTGAGCAACGGCGCGTACCTGCGCTTCGTCGAGGACGGCGGCTACGGGGACCCCCGCTGGTGGGATCCCGTCGGCTGGGAGCAGGTGCGCCGCCACGGGCTCGCCGCCCCGCTGTTCTGGCGGTGCGAGGGCGGCAGCTGGATCCGGCGGCGCTTCGGCGTCACCGAGCCGGTGCCGCCGGACGAGCCGGTGCTGCACGTGAGCTGGTACGAGGCCGCGGCGTACGCGGCGTGGGCGGGCCGGCGGCTGCCCACGGAGGCCGAGTGGGAGAAGGCCGCCCGCCACGACCCGTCCTCCGGCCGCTCCCGGCGCTATCCCTGGGGTGACGCGGATCCCACCCCCGACCGCGCCAACCTCGGCCAGCGCCATCTGCGCCCGGCGCCCGTCGGCGCGTACCCGCGCGGCGACTCGCCGCTGGGCGTGCGGCAGCTGATCGGTGACGTGTGGGAGTGGACGTCCAGCGACTTCCTGCCGTATCCGGGCTTTCGCGCCTTCCCCTACCGGGAGTACTCGGAGGTGTTCTTCGGGCGCCGCTACAAGGTGCTGCGGGGCGGTTCCTTCGGCGTGGACCCGGTCGCCTGCCGGGGCACCTTCCGCAACTGGGACCTGCCGGTCCGCCGGCAGATCTTCTCCGGCTTCCGCACGGCACGCGACGCGGAACCCGTCTGATGTGCCGCCACCTGGCCGCCGTGGGTCCCGAGGCACCCATCGGCGCGGTCCTCGTCGAGCCCGCGTACGCCCTCGTCCGGCAGGCGTGGGCACCTCGCATGCAGCGCAGCGGCACGGTCAACGCGGACGGCTTCGGCGTCGGCTGGTACGCGGCGGGTGACCCCGCCCCGGCCCGTTACCGCCGGGCCGGTCCGATCTGGGCCGACCTGTCCTTCGCCGACCTCGCCCGGGTGGTCCGGACCCGGGCGCTGCTCGCCGCGGTGCGGGACGCGACCGTGCCGAGCGCGGACGCGGAGGCGTCCGTGGCGCCCTTCACGGCCGGGCCGTGGCTGTTCAGCCACAACGGCGCGGTGACCGGCTGGCCGCGCACCACGGCCCCGCTCGCCGCCGGGCTCCCCGCGGAGCTGCTGCTGGACATGGAGGCGCGGTGCGACGCCGCGTTCGTATGGGCGCTGGTGCGCCACCGGCTGGCCCTCGGCGACCCGCCGGGCCGGGCCCTGGCCGGCACGGTCACCACGCTCGCCCGGGCCGCGCCCGGCTCCCGCCTCAACCTGCTGCTGACCGACGGCACGTCCGTCCTCGCGACCGCCTGGGGCGACAGCCTGTGGTACCGCACGGGCCACCCGGGCCCCACGGTCGTGGCCTCCGAACCCTACGACGACGATCCGCGCTGGACGGAGATACCCGACCGGACCCTCCTGACCGCCGACCCCACCGACGTCACGCTCGTTCCGCTCAAGGAGCCCAGTCAGTGAGCCCGTTCGTCATGACCCGCACCCTTCCCCTCGACGCGACCGCCGCCGCGCTGCGCGCGGACGTCGGCGAGGGGCTCACCCGGTGCCCCAAGGAAATCCCCCCGAAGTGGTTCTACGACGCACGCGGCAGCGAACTGTTCGACGAGATCACGCTGCTGCCCGAGTACTACCCGACCCGCGCCGAGCGGGAGATCCTCATCACCCGCGCCGGCGACATCGCCGCGGCCACCGGCGCCCGCACCCTCATCGAGCTGGGTTCCGGCTCGTCGGACAAGACCCGCCACCTCCTGCGCGCCCTCACCGCGCTGGACCACTACGTCCCGGTCGACGTCAGCGAGAGCGCCCTGACGGGCGCGTCCCGCACGCTGCTCGCCGAGCATCCGGGCCTGACCGTGCACGCGCTGGTCGCCGACTTCCAGCACGGGCTCGCCCTGCCCGACGTGCCGGGGCCACGCCTGGTCGCCTTCCTGGGCGGCACCATCGGCAACCTGCGGCCGTCCGAACGACGTACCTTCCTGTCCGCCGTCCGCGCCGGCCTGGCCCCCGGTGACGCGCTGCTGCTGGGCACCGACCTGGTCAAGGACGAGGCCGTCCTCGTCGCCGCCTACGACGACGCGACGGGGGTGACGGCCGCCTTCAACAAGAACGTCCTGTCCGTCATCAACCGCGAGCTCGGCGCGGACTTCGACCCGGACGACTTCGACCATGTCGCCCGGTGGGACGCCCGCAGCGAGTGGATCGAGATGCGGCTGCGCGCCCGCGCCGACCTCGTCGCCAAGATCCCCGCCCTCGACCTGGCGGTGCCGTTCGGGCGGGGCGAGGAGATGCGCACCGAGATCTCCGCCAAGTTCCGCCCGGAGGGCGTCCGCCGGGAACTGGCGGCGGCGGGCCTGGACCTCACCCACTGGTGGACGGACGGGGAGGGCCGCTTCGCCCTCTCCCTGTCCACACCGGCCGGATGAGAGCGAGTGAGCCCGTCGGCGCATCCCACCTCGCGCCCGCCCGCCGGGTGCCGCACCGTGGAAGGAGGTCCCGGCGAAGGAGAGGGCATGTCCAACCACACGTACCGCGTGACCGAGATCGTCGGCTCTTCGCCGGACGGCATCGACCAGGCCGTCCGCAACGGCATCGCGCGCGCCTCCCAGACCCTCCGCAACCTGGACTGGTTCGAGGTGACGCAGATCAGAGGCCAGCTCGCCGAGGGCGGGATCGCGCACTACCAGGTGGGCCTGAAGGTCGGCTTCCGGCTGGAGGACGGCGAATAGGGGGCCGTCCAGCGAGCTGCCGGTCGGCCCTTCACACACGGTCTCATAAGCCGATCGACCCGCCATCAGCCCCGTAGGGAGCCGGATGGCGGGCCGAAAGCCGACGTCAGGCGGGCGTATCAGCAAACATTTGTGCACCAGTCTGCGCTGTCAACGCCTTGGGCGCGGGGCCCGCTCATGATCCGAACCAGTCGTCGTTCGTGTAACTGTTGATCTCCCGGGACCTGGCCCATGTCCAGTAGTTGGGCGAGGTTCCCCAGCCGGTAGCAGCATCTCCGAAACGGCCGTCCGGTTGGGTGAGCCAGGTGTACATGCGAATGCTGCCGTCGGTCATTCCGTACAGCGCCCCTAGATCATCTCGTCCGTCACCGTCGTAGTCCCCGACGACGACATGCATGCGACGCGCTATGAACTTGCCGGCCGGCGCCTCCCAGGACGTCACCGGAGTCGCAAACCTCACCGCTGGCGTGCCGAGACTGAGCATGGTGGCAAGCCCCACGTGACCATCGGCGAAGTCGTACCAGTAGGCGAGGTCGTCCCGCCCGTCACCGTTGAAGTCGCCGGCACGGAGCCGGTAGCGCTCCCAGGAGCCCCACTCTCCGTTCACCGCGGCCCATGCCTGCACTGGGTCCGCAAATCCCCCACCGGGCCGAGCGGCGAAGACATGCATGACCATTTTGCCTTCACCGGAGTTATACAGCGCTCCGACATCGTCACGCCCGTCGCCATTGAAGTCGCCAGTGACGAACTTCATAAGCCTTACGTCCCACCGGTCGTCCAGGGCCGTGTACGAGCTGAACGGATCGTTGAAACCACCTCGAACGTCCGAGGTAAAGGTCCACAGACGGTCGGAGCCGTCGCTGGCGTTGTACCAGACAGCGACGTCGTCGCGCCCATCCCCGTTGAAGTCACCCGCTTCAAGCGTCATCCGGTCGAAGTACCAGCCGCCTGAGCTGCTCCACGAGGCGAAGGGTGCGCCGAATGTCCCGTCGGCCTTACCAAGGAAGGTGAACAGCTTTTCCTTCCCGTCGAGGTAATTACGGAGCACTGCCACATCACCCCGTCCGTCGCCATTGAAGTCGCCTGTGACGAACTGCAGCGCTGAGGCCTCCCAGTCGCCCGGGATCGCGCGGTAGGCAGGGGTCGGCTCTTTGAGCGCACCGCTGCTGCCGGCGAGAAAGGTGTTCATGACAGCGCCGCCGTCGGCGAAGGCGTACCAGTTGGCCAGGTCGCTGCGCCCGTCACCGTTGTAGTCGTGCCGGGTCGCGGTACCACTGCTCCAAAGTGCCTGCCCCTTGACGTTGTAGATCACCAGGCTTCCGCGATCCTGGAGCAAGGCGTAGCCACCGGCGGCCGATGTCCTGCTCTCCCAGAGCACGGTGACACCGTCAGCCTTGTAGACCCTCAGGTTTCCGTCACTCTGCATGATCGCCTTGGCGCCCGGATTGTCGCCCGTGCCCGTGGACCACAGTTGTTTCTGGGAATTGCTCATGATGACGAGATTGCCATCATTGCGCATGGTCAGCTTGGCCGACCTCGAGGTGAAGGTGTCCCCTGCGTTGAGCGTGGTGCCCGCCGGGATGCGTGACCCTCCGGTCACTCCGTCGATGACGACGGTCTCGCCGAACCCTGCGACTTCGGCCCCGGACTTCTTACCGGACCAGCCGACCATGGTGTTGTCCGTCTTGCGTGCCCAGAGATCCGGGATCCCGTCGCCAGTGACGTCACCGGACGACCCGACAGCCGGGTATTCGGCCGCGGTAACTCCGTATCCCACCTTGACTCGGGTCCCGGTCCCCCACGTAGCAGGGTTGAGGACGCCTTTCTTCTCCCCCTCCTTGCCGTAGGTCCGGAAGACGTCACCAGTGGAGTTGTCGCGGAGCCAGAGGTCAGCAAACCCGTCACCGTTGAGGTCCCCGGGCGCCACAACGGTGAACTTCCCCCAGTCAGCCCCTCCGATCAGGACAGGTGCCTCGACCTTGTCCAGGAACTTCGAGGCGCGGTCGCCGTAGTAGGCCCAGAGGAGGTTACCCTCCTTGACCAGTAGATCCGGATTGCCGTCACCATTGATGTCTCCGGGCGCGATGATCTGATCGGCGTCACGCCAGTGATCGTCCGCCGTTGCGCACCCGGCCGGGTCCTCGTCGCTGCCGGGCGTCTTGTCGGGACAGACCACTTGCAGAGGTCGTTTGCCGTCGTTGTAGTCGACAGTGGCGATGCCGAAGCCGTTGTTGGGATAGACCCACAAGCGCTTGCGTTTGACTGCGGCGTCGTACTCGAGAGCTACCAGGTCGGTGTATCCATCGCCACCCCAGTCGCCGCGGAAGGCGACCTGCGTACCGTCGAAGGACTGCCCTCCGTTCATGGCAGCCGAGAACTGACCGTTCCCCTGCCCGGCATACGTGAGCAGCGTGCCGTTGGAGTCGATGTTCCAGATGTCGCTGTTCGTGTCACCGTTGACGTCGTTCGGACCGTCACGCTCCGTCGACCGGGCCGCGTAGTAGACGTACGTTGCCGTATCCGAACGATTCTTCGCCTTGTCAATGCTGAAGGCATAGATGAAATGAGGTCCGTAGCCTGGCGGCTTGAACGACGGCGGCGAGGTCTTGACCGAGGAGGCATCGATGTACTTCACCGCGGGGTCGTAGTCCGTGAACCACCCGTACTGAACCACGTCAGTGGCCCCGTTCGGCGACAGGGTGAAACGACCTGTGGTGCGCGCCTTCCCGGTGTTCGGTGGCCAACCATTCTCTCCGGAAGGAAACTCGACGGAGCTGATCTGCGGCGGGTTGGACGGACGAGTCCGGTCCACAGAGAACTTGCACACCGGGCTCCATGCGGACGTCGCGCCGTCCGAGTCCTTGGCCCGCACCTTCCACTGGTAGTCACCGGTCGGCACCTTGGCATCGGGCAAGGCCAGTGTTACTGTCCGCCCCTTCGCCGCGCTGATGGACTCGTCCACGACGGGGGTGTCGGATCCGGTCTTGAACAGCTGGAACTGGGCAGTGAGATTACCGGCGTCGGGATCATCGACCGTGGCATACAGGGCGACATTTGTGCCGCCTATGTATCCACCCTTGTCGCACGAAGTCCGCGGATTCGTCCCGAGGCCTTTCGGAACTGCGGGCGGATGATTGTACTTTACCTCGAGCGTTGCCGTCTTGGCATCGAACTTCTTCCATCCGAATGTGTCGCCCTCATCGGAAGCGTACATACCGAATGTGACGCTCGACCATTTTTTTGCAGCCGCCTCCTGCACCTTGCTCTTGGCGTTGAACTCCAGGTTACCGGCGGGACAGTCGTTGCTTCCACGCCAGCCCTTCGCGTCATTGACCGTGTCCAGTTTGGCAAGCTTCGCAGGCTGCCGGTTCCACGTCGTCCTGCTCGATATCGGCCCTGTGTGCCACAGTTCAACCGGTCGCGCGTTGCAGGACCACGACCATACGTTCTTGATCCGGAAGGTGGCGTCCAGAATCTGTGCGCCCCGCAGGTCACCCGTACTCATCTGAAAAAAGGACCGGGAGAGGCCGTACGTTTCGTTCTCGTACCCGACGCGGGCGACTTCCTTCGCATTCCAGAAGGAACTGTCCGGATACTTCCGGTAGACCCTGGCCCAGTTTTCTCTTTGACCCCACGCCCAGGACGGGTCGATGTAGACCGGGTACTGCGTATCCGCTCCGGTCAGCAGGTTCTGGTCCGGCGTGATCTGCAGGGTATCCCCGGCCACACTGGTTGGCATTTTGGCGTCCTTGGCCCCCGGCGCAGGCTCGAACACCTCGCCCGGATCGCCGGCGGCGGCAACCGCGCTCCTCGCCTTACCCAGAGACGGGCTGCCGGCCGAGGTCGAGTCCCACATGAGTGGAGTCGGGCTGCTGAAGACGGTTTGCCCTGCCGGGTTCGTAGCAGTGAGGCTGCCGGTCTCCGAATCCGTGGACACCGAGAGGCCCACAGTGTCCATTTTGAACTTCAGGGCGGCCAGCCGCGGGTCCTTGGCTGCCTCTGCGGACTTGACCACGATCAGCTGCGAAAAGCCCTCGACTTCCGCCTTGAGCTGCAGGTCGACGCCGGGCAGGATCTCGGCGTAGGTGGCCACGTTGGCCAGCAGCGTCGGCTTCGGCAACGGGGTGGGCCAGGAGAGGGTGAGCGTCCGGCCGTCCTTGACCCCGGAAAGCATCGGCCCCGTTCCTCCACCGGAGAACTTCACCGCGACGTTGGACGCCTTGGGCACCACCGCACCGTCTTCGTTGAAGACCAGGCTCGGGTCGGTCGGCACCCAGGCCCCCGAGCGCCACAAGCGGACAGGCGAGCCGTACCGCCTCACCGAAAAAGTGCCGTCCGGCTGCGCCCAGGTGTCCGACGACTCCGCTCGGGCCGATAACAACTCGGCGGGCTTCCCTGTCGACTTCGCTTCCTGAAGCGTCTTGTCCTCGTCGCTGACCGAGCCGTCGTCCACAGCGAGCCGATCCGCGGGCGAGACCGACCTCGCCACCGGCCTCCCGGCCGCTGCGGCGGTTACCGGGAGAAGCATCGCCTGGTACGCGACCCCGCATACCACTCCCATGGCCATCAACCTCGTTCTTCGCCGTCGGCCCGGCGGCCTTGCACCAGTTGCTGCGAGCACCACGTTCTCCTTCCGGAAGGCTGAAAATTGCTGCGGAGACTCTATATGCGCATCTCATGATTGCAACGGACACCCTTTCGGCCATTCCCCTCCGCTCCTCGGCATTTGTGGCTCAGAATCCACTGCGTAAAACAGGGCAAACGGGCCCTACTTGTGCAAAGTCAAGGCGTGAGCGGGCGAAACAGGGGATGACCACCTCTTGGTCGCACTGTTACTGTGCGCCGGTCATTTTTGGATTACGCAAGGGGGTGGAGCGTGAGCCGTAGAAGCATGCGCTGGATGGCGGCCTCAGCCGCCGTCGCGGCGCTCACGACTTTACTGCCGACCCAGTCGGCAGTTGCCTTATCACCATCCAGACCGAGCCTGCCCTCGGTCAAACAACCCAAGCCGGTGCCGGTCAAACCGGCAGTCACCGATCGCGCATCGCGACCGGATGCAGCCGCCCGTGCCTGGAAAGCACCGAAGGTCTCGTGGCCCTCGGCATCCAGCGCGGAGATCAGTCTGAACCCCGGAATTTCAAATTCCGCAGGTGGGCAGTCAGAGAAACGATTGGACGCAAACCCGAAGTCGCCGTCACACCCTACTTTGAAACGTGCTGGAGCACTGCCCGTCGCCGTTGCTCCCGCGGACGGTGCCCCACCGACGACCACGTCCGTGAAGGTCTCGGTCGCCGACCGAGGCGCCACCCGCAAAGCAGGGGTGGACGGCATCCTGATGTCGATGACCCGCACGGATGCCTCATCCGGGTCCGCGCGCCTGCGGGTTCAAGTGGACTACTCGTCCTTCCGTGGCGCCTACGGAGGCGACTGGGCCTCCCGTCTGCGGCTCGTCCAGCTTCCGGCATGCGCGCTGACAGCGCCGGAGCGGCCCGAGTGCCGTGTCCGGACGCCGATCGCCACCACCAATGACGTCAAGTCCGGCAAGCTGACCGGCACCGTCGAAGCCGGGCCCGGGGCCACCGCTCCGGGGCCGCGGAGCGTGTCCGCTGCAAAGGCGACCGTGCTTGCCGCGGCAGCCGACTCCAAGGGGTCTTCGGGCGACTTCAAGGCAACCTCGCTCGAACCCTCCGGCACCTGGAGCGCCGGCGGTTCCTCCGGGGCGTTCACCTGGACCTACCCCGTCCCTGTACCCTCCGTCCCCGGCGCCCTGCAGCCCAAGGTCTCGCTGGGCTACTCCTCGCACAGTGTGGACGGGCGTACGGCAGCGTCCAACAACCAGGCTAGCTGGATCGGCGACGGCTGGTCGTGGGACCCGGGGTTCATCGAACGCCGCTACAAGCCATGCAACGATGACAAAGACGGCGGTAACAACAAGAGCAAGGTCGGCGACCTGTGCTGGTACAACGACAACGCCACGCTGTCGCTGGGCGGCAGGACCACCGAACTCGTCCACGACAAGGACAACAAGGGCTGGCACCCCGCCTCGGACTCCGGGGAAAAGGTCGAGAAGCTCACGGGGGCCGACAACGGGGACGACAACGGTGAGCACTGGAAGGTCACCACAGTCGACGGCACCCAGTACTTCTTCGGTCTGAACCGCCTTCCCGGCTGGAAGGACTCCGCCACCCCGGAGACGCACTCCGCGTGGACGGTCCCCGTCTTCGGCAACCAGCCCGGGGAGCCTTGCTACAAGACCTCGTTCGCCGACTCGTGGTGCCGGCAGGCATGGCGTTGGCAACTGGACTACGTCGTCGACACGCATGGCAACGCCATGGCGTTCCATTGGAAAACCGAGTCGAACAACTATGGGCGCAACGCTCCTGAGACTTCAGCGGGCAAGGCCACGCCCACCTCGTATATTCGTGGCGGGTGGCTGGACCACATCGACTACGGTTTGCGATCGGACTCCGTCTACACGGCCAAAGCCATGGGGCAGGTGCAGTTCGACGTCACCGAGCGTTGCCTTGAGAACTGCTCCACTTTCGACGAGGGCAACGCCAAGTACTGGCCTGACGTACCGTATGACCAGTACTGCAAGGACGGGGACAGCGAGTGCAAGGACAAGTACTCCCCCACCTTCTGGTCCCGTAAGCGTCTGACTTCGATCACCACGAAGATTCTCAACGGCGGGTCCTACACGGACGTGGACTCCTGGTCCCTGGAGCAGTCGTTCCCGCCCTCCGGCGATGGAGTGTCCACGCCGATGTGGCTAAAATCCATCACCCGAACCGGCAAGACGGGTGGCACGCTGACCATGCCTCCGGTGACTTTCGCCGGCGTTCAGCGCCCGAACCGGGTAGACAAGCTCGGGGACGGGTTGGCTCCCTTCGTACGGCTTCGTCTGTACCAGATCACCACCGAGACGGGTGGCACCATCGCGGTCGACTACTCCGAACCGGATTGCATCGCCGGCAGCTTGCCTGCTGCCGATGGCTCGAACACCACGCGCTGCTACCCCGTCAAATGGGCCTACGAGGGTGAGACCGCGAAGCAGGACTGGTTCAACTCCTACGTGGTGACCAAGGTTCTCGAGGGTGACAACCTCGCGGAGACGCCGGACAAGGTCACCGAATACACCTACCTCGACGGCGCGGCATGGGCCAAGAACGCTGACGAGTTGCTGAAGGAATCGGACCGGACGTTCTCCATCGCCCGCGGTTACGGCCGCGTGCAAACCAGGATCGGCACGGGAACCGGGCCGGAGAGAACCCTGACGGAGGCACGGTACTTCCGGGGAATCGATGGCAAGGACGTCAAGAACTCTGCCGGAGAGGCGGTGACCGATCGTGAGCAGTTCGCCGGCATGCTTCGCGAACAAGCCACCTACAACGGTGACGGAGGCCCGCTCGTCTCTGCCACTGCGTACACGCCATGGCGTTCCGCAGTCACCGCCTCACGTCCGCGCTCCGGCCTGCCGGCACTCGAGGCCTATCTCAAGGGCACCAAGGAGGAGACGACCCGCACCGCCACCTCCCGCGGTGAACGCAAGACCTCGTTGTCCCGAGTCTTCGACGATGTCGGAATGGTCACCGAGACGTCCGACGTCGGAGACGTGGACCGCACCGGAGACGAGCAGTGCACGAGAACCACATATGCCCGTAATGCCAGCACATGGCTGATGGACAAGGTGGCGCGCACGGAAACGCTCGCCGTAGCGTGCGATGCTCAGGCCAGCCGTCCGCGCGACGTCATCAGCGACATACGGACGTACTTCGACGGATCCTCCAGCCTGGCCGCAGCCCCGACCAAGGGCGACGTCAGCAAGTCCGACCGGATCAACGGCAAGGGTGACGGCTACGACACCGCGGGCACCACTCCGAGCACGTGCGGAGCCAAGAAGGACGAGCTCTGCTACGACATCTACGGTCGGATGCTGGCCTCGACCGACCCTTACGGCCAGACCACGACCACGGAGTACACCCCGGCCACGGGCGAGGCATCGGCCAAGTCGGTCGTCACCAATCCGCTCGGGCATCGGACCACGACAACCCTGAACCCGCTGCGGGGCCAGCCCGTCGAGGTGTCCGACGCCAACTCCCGGGTGACGACCACCGCATACGACGCACTCGGGCGGGTCACCAAAGTATGGACCCCGGCACGGCCGGCCGCGAACAACCCCGATACTCCCAGCTACGTCTTCGAGTACCTGATCCGAAACGACCGCCCCAGCGCTGTCAGCACGAAGTCGCTCAATTACAACAACGTCTATCAAACGTCGTACACCCTCTATGACGGGCTCTTACGGCCCAGGCAGACGCAGGCCCCGTCACCGGACGACTCCGGGCGTCTCATCACCGAGACGTTCTATGACAGCCGCGGGCAGGCCTGGCGCAATTCGGGTCAGTACTACGCCGACGGCAAGGCCGAGCCGGTCCTGGTGCTCGGTGAAGAGACCAAGTACCCGGCCTCCACGGATACCGTGTTCGACGGTGCGGGGCGCACCACGGCCGTGATCTCCCGGAAGTTCGGCGACGAGACCAAACGCACGACCACGAGTTACACAGGTGACACGACTACTGTCGTGCCGCCGAAGGGTGCCACGGCGACCACCACGGTCACTGACGCGCGCGGCCGGACCGTCGAACTGAAGCAGTACACCGATGCCGATCGCCAGAAGACCCAGTCCACTGCCTACGACTACGACAGTCTGGGGCGTCTCGTCCAGGTCACTGACCCATCCGGGGCGGCGTGGAAGTACCAGTACGATGCCCGCGGCCGCAAGACGCGCACCGAGGACCCCGACAAGGGTGCGACGGAAACGACGTACGACAAGGGCGACCGGGCCACTGATCTCAGGGATGCCCGAGGTGTCACCCTGCACACCGACTACGACGTACTCGGCCGGCGGACGGCTCTGTCCCAGGGGCAGACGAAGCTGGCGGAGTGGACGTACGACACCGCGGCGGGCGGCAAAGGACAGCCTGCAAGCGCCACCCGCTACGTGGACGGCTCCGCGTACATCAGCAGGACGACGGCCTACAGCAGCCTCTACAAACCCGCGTCCTCCGAGGTCACCGTGCCCGCTGCCGAGGGGGCCCTTGCAGGAACCTACAAGTGGTCCGTGGCCTACTACCACACGGGCCAGGTCAAGTGGACGCGCCAGCCGGCCGTCGGTGGACTGCCGCAGGAAGACCTGACTCCCGGATACACCTACAACGCCAGTCTCCCCGTCTCGCTGGCGGCAGGCACCGACGCCCTCATCTCCGCGGTGGGCTACGACCACTACGGGCGAGTGGTCAGAGAGGAGTTCGGCGAATTTGCCCGTCACCTCTACAACACCTATGAGTACGACGAACACACGAATGCGCTCACTCGCGCCGTCACGGATCGGGACACAGCGCCGCAGCGCGTGGAGGACACCCGGTATTCGTATGACGTCGCCGGCAACGTCGTCTCCATTTCCACAGGGTCCGGACAGGACTCCGACCGGGTGACCGACACCCAGTGCTTCATCACGGATGCCCTTCGTCGCATCACCGAGGCGTGGACCACGACAGACAAGTGTGCGACCAGTGCATCGGCTGCGGCCGTCGGCGGCCCGGACGCCTACTGGACGAGCTACACGTATGACGCCGTGGGAAACCGCAAGACCGAAGTCCAGCACAAGACGTCCAACGGCCCTACCGGTGACGTCACGCGCACCTATGCGGCCTCGGCCACGGGCAAGCACAACCTTCCGTCCGTCAGCCAGAACGGCCCGGGGGGCTCCAGCGAGGAGGTGTACAGCTACGACCAGGCCGGAAACACCATCAGCCGCAAGACGGGAAGCGGCTCCGGCCAAAAGCTG
>NZ_JBFAPH010000128.1:0-17015 GCF_040675635.1 Streptomyces sp. NPDC049577 | reverse complement strand
CCGGGCGCACCCCGGGCAAACCCTGGGCAAACCCCGGGCGCACTCCGGCGCACCGCCGGGTCACGACACCCGCGTTTCAGGCGCCGCGCCGGGGGCGCCGGCGCCACGCCGTGACCAGCTGGCTCGCCACGTACAGCGCCGAGGCCGTCGCGATCAGCGGCTTGAGGAAGAAGACGTGGTCGGACATCCAGCCGTAGACGGCCGCGGTGCTGACGACCGGCAGGAACAGCAGGCGCAGTGCCCACCAGTGCCAGGGCCGGCGCAGGGAGTAGGCCGGGTTGGCCGCCGCCCCGCCGGCCCCGTCCGCGCCCCGGGGGCCGGGCCTGACCCCGCGGCCGGCGAGAATGCGGGCGCCGGGCAGGTCGGTGAGGGCCTCGGTGCGCTGCCCGAACGCCGGGGGCAGGGGCGGCAGTCCGATGGCCGCGATCAGCTCGGCCTGCCGGCGGGGCGCGTCGTCCGAGCCGCGCAGCAGGGCGATCAGCGGGCGGCTGTCCGCGATGCCGTAGACGGCGGCCACGGCCCCGGCCGTCTCGGTCACGCCGGCCAGGTCCCGCACCGGGGCGGCCGGATCCCACTGGTGTTCGGCCACCCGCTTGCCGTCGCGCAGCAGTGTGAAGCCGTAGCGGTCGCCGGACCGGTGGAGGACGAGGGCGGGCCAGCGCTCGGACCGGGTGAAGAGGTCCGCCGCGTCGACGAGCCGGTCGTGGGTGAGCAGCGTGCCGCGGCGCGCTGCCTGCGGGACGCGCACCGCCTCGACCAGGGTGTGCCAGCCGTCCGCGGCCGGGGCCAGCCGCAGCGTCGGCCCGGTGGGGGTGGCCTCGGCGACCGTGTCGAGCGTCGCCGAGACAATGGCGAGGGAGCAGTTGTCCGTCTCCCAGTCCGGTACGGCGGTGGGCGTGCCGTCCGCCGCGGCGGGGGCCGGGGCGAGCAGCGGGGGCCGGCCGAGGAGCGGTGTCCGCGTCGCGACCTGCATGCGGACACCCGTGCGGAACTCCAGGAACTCCCGGCGCGCGTCGCCCAGGTACCCCCAGGGGTACTCGGTGGCGTGCACACCGATGTCCCGGAGCTGGTCCAGCGCCTCGGTGAAACGTTCCTGCACGGCCAGCAGCAGGGCGAGATGGTTGCGCACCCACGCGATCTCCTGGTCGCCCGGCGGGTAGTGCGCGGCCAGTTCCCGGGCGCGCTCGATCGCGGCGTCGATCCTGGCCTGCGCGATCACCCCGTCCTCGCCGGCGTCCGCCACCACCCGGTACTCCAGGACCGCCATCATCGGCAGCGCGTGCAGCTTGGAGCCGGGCAGCGCCTGGCCGGCGGCGCGTTCGGCGAAGCCGAACATCTCCTCGTGGGAGCCGTACCACTTCTCGCACAGGTACTGCAGGGCCGTCGCGTGACAGCCGAAGTGGTGCGGGGAGCGGGCGACGGCCTCGGCCCAGTACTCGTCGAACACCTCGCGGGGCGCCTGGCTGCCCCGGGCGTGCGTCAGCGCGATCCGCCACGGCACGGGATCGTTCGGATTGAGCCCGGCGGCCGCGCCGATCACGGGCGCGGCGTCCTCCAGCAGTGTGAAGAAGCCCTGGAACTGCTCCCTGCTCACCTCCTCGGCCCGTGCCGAGCCGCGGATCTCCCACGCCTGGTCGACGAGGAGGTCGGCCTTGACCAGCACGGCGTCCGGGTCGTCCGGCGCGGCGTCCAGCCAGGCGTCCAGCCAGCCGGGGTTGTGCAGGGCGAACTCGGCCAGGGCCGCGACGTGGCGGTCGCGGAGCTCCCACTGCATGTCGCGCCGGGAGGCGGCCAGCAGCTCCCGGACCGGCCGGAAGTCGCCGGAGGCGGCCGCCGCCAGGACGGGGCGCAGCTCCGGGGCCGGGGCGTCGACGACGACGGCCTCGTCGGGCGGCAGGCCCACGCTCAGGGTGGAGGCGTGGCGCACCATGCGGGGGAAGGTGATCAAGGAACGCGGGGAGAACATAGGTTCCCTATTAAAGGGCTTATTCCCCGTCATCACCCAATCATTTGTGCGAACCGCATCGAGGTGCGGACCGGAATCAACTCCTGGTTAAGTTCTTCACCGGCCCGTAACCGGCAGTGGACTAGTGCTGTGGCGCGTTCCCGTGACAGGATGGCTTCCGTGGCCGGTTCCGGGCTTAACTGGCCGTGAAAGACCATGAGGAAGAGCTCGAAGGACGGGGAGCATGGCAGTCGGGGGGGACAGGTCGGCAGGTGACGCGGGCAGTCCGCTCGCCCAGCGGCTCAACTACCTGTTCGCGAACATGCACCCGCCCGGCGCGCCGTACACCAACGCGCATGTGGCCGAGGAGATCAGCCGCGGGGGCGAGGAGTACGGCGGGGTCAGGCTGACCGAGCAGTACCTGTCGATGCTCCGCAACGGCCGGCGGGCGAACCCCAGTCCGGACGTGCTGCGCGCGCTGGCGAAGTTCTTCGCCGTGCCGGTGGGCTATCTGATGGGCGACCTGTCGGCCTCCCAGGCCGAGCGGGTCGAGGAGGAGGTCCGCTTCCTCGTCGCCATGAGGGATCAGCGCGTACGCGCCATCGCCCTGCGCTCGGTCGGCCTGCCGCCCGAGGTGCAGGACAGCCTCACCACCATCATCTGCCAGTTCCGGCAGCAGATGAACCTCCCGACCGACCCGCCCGGTGCGGGTGGCGAGGAGCACTCGTGACCGTCACGACGGATGACCGGCTCTTCACTTACTGGCGGCGTACCGAGGACGAGGACGGTGCAGGCATGCGGGTGGGGCGGATCCGGCGGCGGTGCAAGCAGCTCATCCAGGAGCTCGCGCTGCCCGCACGGGCCGATCTGCAGGGCATGTGCGACGCCGTCGCGCGCCATGTGGGCCGGCCCATCCGGCTCGTGCCGATGAGCCTGGACGGGGTCGTCTCCGGCATGACCGCCACCACCGACGACGCCTTCTGGGTCATCTACGAGCAGAAGACCTCGCCCTGGCACCAGGTCCACATCGTGCTGCACGAGATCGGCCATCTGCTGCTCGGCCACGACCAGGACCCGGCGGTCACCGAGGACGCGCTGAAGGTCTGGACCCCGTCGGTCGACGTGGCCACCGCCATGCGCCGCATGGGCCTGACCATGGGTCTGGCCCGCCACCACTGCTACGACAACCTCACCGAGCGGGAGACCGAGATCCTCGGCACCCTGCTGATGGAGCGGGTCGTGCCCCCGCCGCCCGGCCAGGAGCAGGAGCTCCAGGGGCAGGCCGCCGAACTCGCCGCCTCCCTGGGCCCCGCCCTGCAGCACGTGCGGCGGATGCGCCGGAGCGGGGGCGACGCCGGTGTTTGACGTCATCTACCTCACCTTCTCCGCCGTCACCTGGTGCATCGTCGGCTACAAGGCCCGCGCCTGGTTCCGCGACCGCGGCAACGTCGACCTGGGCCTGACCGCCCTGATGACCGCCGGCGTGCCCATCGTCTTCCTGTTCTCGGCGCCCACCGTCTACCGTGCCTTCGACCGGCTGGTCGGTGTGCCGAACCTCGCGATGGTCCTCCTGTACTCGGCCGTCGTGCTGTTCGCCTCCGGCGCCACGGTGCTCCTGCTGCGCTGGACCAGCCGGGGCGACGACCAGGCGCGTGCCCGCGCCGCCGCGCGCTCCCGGTTCGCCGTCGCCGCCGTGGCCGTGGCCTGGGCCGTCGCCATCGTCTGCTTCGCCGTCGGCCGCCCCGACGCCGTCGAGCACCCGCGCGACTTCAGCACCGCCTACGCCGACGCCCCCGGCGTGGTCGCCTTCCTGGTGCTCTATCTGGCGATCTTCGCCGTCAGCCTCGCCGGACTGGGCACCCTCTGCCCGCGGTACGCAGTCCAGATCGGCCCCTCCTGGCTCTCCAAGGGCCTGCGGACCCTGGCCGCCGGCTGCTGGCTCGGCCTGCTGTACTGCCTGTGCAAGCTGGTCGGCTTCGTCCTGACCTGGGCCGGGCAGGACGTCTACTGGCTCTCCAACGGGGTGGCCCCGATGAGTGCCTCGGTGGCCGCGCTGCTCGTCCTGCTGGGCTTCTCGCTGCCCGCGGCGGGACCCCGCGCGGCGGCCTGGCGCCGCCTGCGCCGGCTCCAGCCGCTGTGGCGGGAGGTCACCTCCCACGCCCCCGAGGTCACCATCGACGAGTCCCGGTGGACCGGCCGCTGGCCCTTCGCCGACCTGGAGTGGCGGGCCAACCGGCGGATGGCCGAGATCCGCGACATCCAGCGCGGCGTCCGGCGCCACGTCGAGCCCGCCGCCCTGGACCTCGCCCGCGACAAGGCCGCCGCGGCCGGCCTCGACCAGCGCCGCACCGCCGCCGTGGTCGAGGCCACGGCCCTGCGCCGCGGACTGGCCAACCAGACCACCGGACACGTGCCGACGCCCCACGCCGACAGCGTCGTGGTCACCGTCAGCGCCGATCCGGCGGAGGAACACGAACACCTGGCACGCGTGGCCGACGTCTACCACGACCCGCTGGTCGACGCCGTGCTCACCGAGCTCCGGGAGATCTGCGCGGCACGCCGTCCCTGACGGCGGAGCGGCCCACAGACGAGGCGGCCATGGACGGGGGTCAAGGCCGCCTGCGACACAGGCCGGCGCCGGACCCGTACGACCGTACGGATCCGGCGCCGCCAGTGCGCTCCTCCCGGATGGCCGAGAAGATCACCACCCCGCAACGCCCGTCTAGAGTCGGGGCCATGCGACCCAACGACGCCCAGCGGCTCACCGCCGCGCTGACAGCGGATCCGCACGGGACCAACGCCAGGCTCCGCGAGGAGGGCCCCGTCCACCGCGTCACCGGCCCCGACGGCCGGCCCGCCTGGCTGGTCACCCGCTACGACGACGTACGGCGGGCGCTCGCCGACCCCAGGCTCTCCCTCGACAGGCGCAACGCGCTGCCCGGCAACTACGCGGGGTTCTCGCTGCCTCCGGCGCTGGACGCCAACCTGCTGAACATGGACCCGCCGGACCACACCCGGGTGCGCCGCCTGGTGGCCAGGGCGTTCACCCCGGGCCGCGTGGAGAAGCTCCGGGCCCCGGTGACGGACGTCGCCGGCGAACTGCTGGACGCCGTCGCGCCGCGCGGGCGCATGGACCTGCTGGCCGAGTACGCCACACCGCTGCCGATCACCGTGATCTGCGATCTGCTCGGCGTCCCGCGGGCGGACCGCGTCGACTTCCGGGCCTGGACCGACGCCCTCATCACCCCGGACCCCGAGCGGCCCCACCTGATGAAGGAGGCGGTCGCCGCGATGATGGGCTTCTTCACCGGCCTCATCGAGGCCAAGCGCGCCGACCCCGGCGACGACCTCCTGTCGGACCTGATCGCGGTCCAGGAGAACGGGGACAGCCTGTCCCGCGACGAACTGACCTCCCTCGCCTTCCTCATCCTCTTCGCCGGTTACGAGAACACCGTCCACCTCATCGCCAACGCCGTCCTCGCCCTGCTGGACCACCCCGCACTCCTGCACGAGCTGCGAGCGAATCCGGACGGACTCGAAGCGGCCGTCGACGAGCTGAGCCGGTGGGAGGGGCCCGCCGCGCTGGCCATCCGGCGCTTCCCGCTGGAGGACATGGAGATCGGCGGCACGCTGGTGCCCGCGGGGGAGACCGTGCTGCTCTCGCTCGCCTCGGCCAACCGCGATCCCCGCCAGTTCCGCGACCCGGACCGCCTTGACCTGCGGCGGGACCGGTCGGGGCAGCTCGCGCTGGGGCACGGCATCCACTACTGCCTGGGCGCGCCGCTGGCCCGGATGGAGACCGCAATCGCCCTCCGGGTGCTGCTGGAGCGCTGCGAAAAACTGGAACTCGATGTTCCGAGGAGTGAGCTGAGGTGGCGTCCGGCCATGCGCGCGCGTGGCTTGATCTCGCTCCCCGTGCGCTGGTAATCGGCAAAACGAACACGCTTTTGGTGCATGCCCCATCCTTGATGAGGTAGAACTGTTCTCGAGCCCGCCCGGTGTGCATCCCCCGTCGCACCGGGCGGGCCATCGTCGTTCCGGGGCCGCTGCCGTTCGGGCCGGCCGTCAGCCGCTGCCGGGCGGGAACTTCAGCAGGGCCACGGCCGCCAGCATCTGTACGCTCACCGCCGCCACCGCCTTGCGGGTCGGCAGATGGTGCTGGCCGCGGATCAGCAGGACGGCCAGCGCGCAGCCGAAGGCCGCCGTCACGGAGGCCGCGGCCCGCACGGGCACCGAGTCCGAGGGCAGCCAGGCGTCGAGGGCCAGCCGGGGCAGGTCGGTCGCCCAGAAGACGAGGACGAACAGACCGGTGGTGGGCGCGAACCTGCCGTTGCCGCCCAGCCGGCGGGCGATGGCATGGGTGACGATCCCCAGCAGCAGGCTGGCCAGCAGCACCACCACGGCACCGATGGCCATCGCCCACAGGGCCAGCGCGGGGCTCACCTCCCACTGGCCCCAGAAGGAGTCCTTGCCCATCGTGCCCATCGCCCCGCACAGCAGGCTCAGGAACGTCGCCGCACCCCACACGCTCCGGTCCCGGGCCTCGTCGAGCACGTCGACGGGCCGGTACCAGAGCCCGAATATCAGGCGGTGCCAGAGCAGCCGGCGCGGCTTGGCGGAGGTGGGCTTCGAGGACGGGGCACTGGTCACGGGCATGGGTGCCGTTTTATCACCGTTCGGCAACTCCGCCGGTGTCGGGCCGTCAGGCGGGCGTCGGCTCGCGGTCGTTCGGGCCGTTCTCCGCGCCGTCGTCCGGGCCGCTGTCCGGACCACCGCCCGGGCTTCGCCCGTGGGTGTCCCCGGCGGCGTCCGGCAGGTACTCCTCGCTGATCTCGCGCGGTCCGAACGGCCACACCTTCTCGTACGCCGCCCACGCGGCGAAGGCCGCGCAGCCGGCGGCGACCCAGGCCAGGGACCATTCGATGGGGTGCCGGCCGGGGGAATTGCGGTCCGCGTAGCCGTAGATGACCAGCCAGCCCACCAGCGCCACCAGGCTCGGCAGCGGATAGAGCCACATCCGGTACGGCCGCGGCAGCCCCGGCTGGCGGCGGCGCAGCACCGTCACGGCCACGATCTGGGCGAGCGCCTGCACCAGCACCATCACGGTGGTCAGCAGCTGGATCAGCGTCGCCAGATCCGTATGACGGCCGATCAGAAACCCCACGGCGCCGATGACGCCCATCGTCACCAGCGGCAGCACCGGGAAGCGGTGGCGCGGGTGCAGGGTGCCGAAGGGGCGGAAGAAGACCTTCTCCCGGGCGGCGTCGTAGGGCACGCGCGAACCGCCCAGCAGCCCGGTGTAGACGGAGGCGAAGGCGGTGACGAGGATCAGCACCGTGACGGCGTTCGCGGCGGCCTTGCCCCAGGTCCTCTCCAGCACCGCCGAGGCCACCGAGGTGGCGGCCGTGGAGCCCGGGTCGAGCATCTCCCGCCAGTCGACCACGCCCAGGGTGCCGATCTGGAGCAGCAGATAGATGACCATGATGCCGAGGATCGAGTAGACGATGGCGCGCGGCAGGGTGCGCCCGGGGTTCTTGATCTCCGCGCCCATGTAGGCGGCGGTGTAGTAACCGCCGTAGTCGTAGATGCCGATGGTCAGACCCGCGGCGAAGCCGATCCAGAAGTGATTGCCCGTCAGCTCGAAGGCGTGGGCGGGGTAGGTGAACGCGAGCGCGGTGCTGAAGTGCGTGAACGCGGCGACGATGACGAGCACGACAGAGGCGATCATCACGCACCACAGCACAGCGGTGATCCGCGCGATGTTCTCCACGCCGCGCCACAGCAGCGCCACGACCACCGCGATCAGCGCCAGCCCGGTCAGATCGCCCTGGCCCGGCGTCATGCCCGGCCAGAGGAAGCCGAGGTACTGGACGAAGCCGATCACGCCCGTCGCCATCGCCAGCGGGATGAACAGCATCGCCGTCCACACGAACAGGAAGGGCATCAGCTTGCCCGTGCGGTACTGGAACGCCTGCCGCAGATAGACGTAACTGCCGCCCGCGCCCGGCAGGGACGCGCCGAGCTCGGCCCAGACCAGACCGTCCGCCAGCGCCAGCACCGCGCCCGCGACGAAGCCGATGACGGCCTGCGGGCCCCCGAAGGCGGCAACCATCAGCGGGATCGTGACGAACGGCCCGATCCCGCACATCTGGCTCATGTTGATGGCGGTGGCCTGGAACAGCCCGATGCGCCGGGCGAAGGCCCCCGGCGGGGCCCCGGCCCCGCCCGGTGAGTCCTTGCCGGCCCGACGGGGCCCGTGCTCAGCGTCTGCCATGGCGGTCAGCCCTTTCTGCTCGTTCCCGCACACGTAGCACCGGCCCGCCCGCGCGTCCATCGCTCCGTGCATACGTGGTGATAACCACTTCTTCGTCAGGGGATGCGGCCGAAACGTTAAGGTGGCCCGGTCGTGGTGCTCGGGAAGACCGGTGACGGACCCTCGTGGTCCCATTCCGGAGCGGCCCTCGCCACTGTGATCGGGGAGTTTCCGTCCCACACCGCGCGTCCACGGGCGCGCGGAGCCACTGGCCGCAGCCGGCTGCCGGGAAGGCGGGGGCGGGCGCGAACGGACCCGTAAGCCAGGAGACCGGCCACGGCACCGAAGAAATGATCCACGAGGTGCTGGAGCGTTCACCCCTGATGTCCGTGAATACCGCCGTGTCCGACCGCGCGCCCGACGGCCCGCCGCCCGCCTTCCGCTGGCGCCGCCAGGACACCGTGCGCACCGCCGGCCTGCTGGCCGTCATCGCCGCCCTGCACGTCGTCGCCTTCGGCGTGCTCTTCCTGCTGGTCGTGCCCAACCACTACCGGGTCGACTCCAAGGTCTTCGGCGTCGGCCTCGGCGTCACCGCCTACACCCTCGGCATGCGGCACGCCTTCGACGCCGACCACATCGCCGCCATCGACAACACCACCCGCAAGCTGATGGCCGACGGCAAGCGCCCGGTCTCGGTCGGCTTCTGGTTCGCCCTCGGCCACTCCAGCGTGGTCGTCGTCATGGCCGCCCTGGTGGCCGGCGGCACCCATCTGGCCGGGGTGCTGATGAACGAGGAGTCCACCACCCACCAGACCCTCGGCGTGGTCGGCACCACCGTCTCCGGCGGCTTCCTCTACCTCATCGCCGCCCTCAACCTCGTCGCCCTCTCCGGCATCCTGCGCATCTTCCGCGCGATGCGCGAGGGACGCTACGACGAGGCCGAGCTGGAACGGCAGCTGGACTCCCGGGGCTTCATGAACCGCCTGCTCGGCCGGCTCACCCGCTCCGTCTCCCGCCCCGGCCAGATGTATCCGCTGGGCTTCCTCTTCGGGCTCGGCTTCGACACCGCCACCGAGGTCACGCTCATGGTGATGGCCGGCAGCGGCGCCGCGGCCGGCCTGCCCTGGTACGCGATCCTGTGCCTGCCGCTGCTCTTCGCGGCCGGCATGAGCCTGTTCGACACGCTCGACGGCACGTTCATGAACTTCGCCTACCAGTGGGCCTTCTCCAACCCGGTGCGCAAGGTCTACTACAACCTCACCATCACCGGGCTGTCGATCGCCGTCGCCTTCCTCATCGGCACCATCGAACTGGTCGGCGTCCTGCACGAGAAGCTCGGGCTGGACGACGGGGTCAGCGGCTGGATCGCCGGGCTGGACCTCGACAACGTCGGCTTCGTCATCGTCGGCCTCTTCGTGGCCGTCTGGGCCCTCGCCCTCGCCTACTGGCGCTTCGCCAAGGTCGAACAGCGCTGGGCGGCCCGCACGGCCGCCGCCCCGGCCTCCGACGGATGACCAACGGCCGCCGGGACGGACGTCAGGCGCCCAGCTCCTTCGCGAGGTAGCGCGCCGTCACGCTCCCGGCGGCCGCCGCCACCTGCTGCGGCGTGCCCGCCGCGACCACGCGCCCGCCCTCGTCGCCGCCCCCGGGGCCGAGGTCCACGACGTGGTCCGCGCCCGCGACCACGGCCATGTCGTGCTCGACGACCACCACCGAGTCGCCCGCCTCCACCAGCCCGTGCAGCTGCCGCAGCAGCACCTCGGTGTCGGCGGGGTGCAGCCCGGTCGTCGGCTCGTCGAGCACGTAGAGGGTGTGCCCGCGCCGGGTGCGCTGGAGCTCCGCGGCGAGCTTGACGCGCTGCGCCTCCCCGCCCGACAGCTCGGTGGCCGGCTGGCCCAGACGCAGATAGCCCAGACCGACCTCCCGCAGCATCGCCAGGCTCCGCCGGGCGGCCGGCACGTCCGCGAGGAACTCCTCCGCGGCGTCCACGGTCAGCTCCAGCACCTGGGCGATGTTCGCGCCCCGGTAGGTGATCTCCAGCGTCTCCGGGTTGTAGCGCGCGCCCCCGCACGCCTCGCAGGGCGCGTACGCGCCGGGCAGGAACAGCAGCTCGACGGCGACGAACCCCTCGCCCTGACAGGTCTCGCACCGCCCGCCGGCGACGTTGAACGAGAACCGCCCCGCGCCGTAACCCCGGGCCCGGGCCGCGTCGGTGGCGGCGAAGACCTTGCGCACCGCGTCGAACAGCCCGGTGTAGGTGGCGAGGTTGGACCGCGGGGTGCGCCCGATGGGCTTCTGGTCGACGCGCACCAGCCGGTCGACCCCCTCCAGCCCCCCGACGGCGAACTCCGCCTCCCCGCCCTCCAGCCGGGCCGCGACGGACTCCGCCAGCACCTGGCCGACCAGCGTCGACTTGCCGGACCCCGACACGCCCGTCACGGCGGTGAAGACGCCCAGCGGCACGTCCACGTCGAGGTCCCGCAGATTGTGCCGGGTGATCCCGCGCAGCCGCAGCACGCCGGAGGGTTCGCGCGGGGCGCGACCCGCCGGGGCCGCCCCGCCGGGGAAGAGGAACCGGCGCGTGGCCGACCCCGCCACCTCCGCCAGCCCGGCGACCGGGCCGCTGTAGAGCACCGTGCCGCCGTGCTCGCCCGCCCTCGGGCCCACGTCCACCACCCAGTCCGCGCGCCGCACCAGGTCCATGTGGTGCTCGACGACGAACAGCGAGTTGCCCGCGGCCTTGAGCCGGTCCAGCACCGTCAGCAGCGCGTCGCTGTCGGCCGGGTGCAGCCCCGCCGACGGCTCGTCCAGCACGTACACCACCCCGAACAGGCCGGAGCGCAGCTGGGTGGCCAGCCGCAGCCGCTGGAGCTCGCCGGCCGACAGGGTCGGGGTGGGCCGGTCCACGCTCAGATAGCCCAGGCCGAGCTCGGTGAGCACCTCGATCCGGGCCACCAGGTCGCCGGCCAACGTGCCCGTCACGCCCTCCTCCGCCCGGGCCGGCCGCAGCACCTCGGCCAGCCGGGACAGGGGCAGCGCGGCCAGCTCGGCGATGTCCCGCCCGGCGAAGGTCACCGCCAGCGCCTCCGGGCGCAGCCGCCGGCCCCCGCACACCGGGCACGGGCCGCTCACCAGGTGCCGCTCCGCGCGCGCCCGCAGCGCGGCGCTCTTGGAGTCCGCGAAGGTATGCAGCACATAGCGCCGCGCGCTCATGTACGTGCCCTTGTAGGGGCGCTGGATGCGTTCCGCCTCGCGCACCGGGTGCACGGTGACCACCGGCTGCTCGTCGGTGAACAGGATCCACTCGCGGTCCTCGCGCGGCAGCTCGCGCCAGGGCCGGTCCAGGTCGTACCCGAGCGCGCCCAGGATGTCCCGCAGGTTCTTGCCCTGCCAGGCGCCCGGCCAGGCGGCGATCGCGCCCTCCCGGACGGACAGCGACGGATCGGGTACCAGCGACTCCTTGGTCACCCGGTGCACCTGCCCCAGGCCGTGGCACTCGGGGCACGCCCCGGCGGGCGTGTTCGGCGAGAAGGCGTCCGAGTCCAGCCGCCCCGCGCCCCCGGGGTACGTCCCGGCCCGCGAGAGCAGCATGCGCAGCGAGTTGGAGAGCGTGGTGACCGTGCCGACGGACGACCGCGAGGTGGGCGCCGAGCGCCGCTGCTCCAGGGCCACGGCGGGCGGCAGCCCGCTGATCTCCTCCACCTTCGGCGCGCCGACCTGGTGGATCAGCCGGCGCGCGTACGGGGCGACCGACTCGAAGTACCGGCGCTGGGCCTCGGCGTAGATCGTGCCGAAGGCGAGCGAGGACTTGCCGGAGCCCGACACCCCGGTGAACACGACGAGCGCGTCACGCGGAACGTCCACGTCCACGCCGCGCAGATTGTGCTCCCGGGCACCGCGGACGCGGACGAAGGGGTCATGGGCGCCGACGGGGGTATTCATGCCGCCGATCCTAAGTGGATACCCTCATGGCCACGTGTTCGAGCGACTCGGCGACCGGGGACGGAGCACCACCATGGCCCATGCCCTCATCATCGGCGGCGGCATCGCCGGACCCGTGACCGCGATGGCCCTGCAGCGGGCCGGCATCACGGCCACCGTCCACGAGGCCTACCCGGAGGGGGCCGTGGAGGAGGCCGGCTCCTTCCTCGCCCTCTTCGCCAACGGGCTGGCAGCCCTGCGGACCCTCGGCTGCCTCGGGCCCGTCGAGGAGGCGTCCAGCGCCGCCGACACCATCGAGTCGTACTCCGACACGGGCGTCCGGCTCGGCCGGCAGGCCCTCGCCGGCTCCTGGGACGAGGGCCTCGGCGTGCGCACCCTGCCGCGCGCCGTGCTCTGCCGGACCCTGCGCGCCGAGGCCGTCCGCCGGGGCATACCCTTCCGCTACGGCAAGCGCCTGACCGGCACCGCCGTACGGCCCGACGGCACGATCACCGCCTCGTTCGCGGACGGCACGCACGCCGAGGGCGACTTCCTCGTCGGGGCCGACGGCATCCACTCCCGCACCCGCGTCCTGCTCGACCCGGCCGCGCCACCGCCCCGGCACACCGGCCAGTTCACCGTCTGCGGCGCCACGCGGCACACCGGCCACCCGGCGCCGCCGCGCACCTACCGCATGCACTACGGGCGGCGGGCCTTCTTCGGCTGCACCACCACACCCGGCGGCGTCACCTACTGGTTCGCCAACATCCCGGGCGCCGACCTGCCCCGGGACGTCCTGGCCGCCGTGACCGCGGACGAGTGGCGCCGGCGGGTGACCGAGGCGTTCGCCGAGGACGCGGTCCCCGCCGCCGCGATCGTGGCCGCCACGGGTGACGAGATCACCGGCCTCAACGGCTACGACATCCCCACCACCCGCGTCTGGCACGACGCGCACCATGTGCTGGCCGGCGACGCCGCCCACGCCACCGCGCCGAACGCCGCCCAGGGCGCGTCCATGGCCATCGAGGACGGCGTCGTCCTCGCCCGCTGCCTGCGGGACCTGCCCGGGCCCCGGCAGGCGTTCGCCGCCTACGAGCGGCTGCGGCGCGAGCGCGTGGAGAAGGTCGTGGCCATGAGCGCCGCCATGGCCCGCCGCGAGCCCCTCGGCCCCGGGGAACGGCGCGCCCGCGACGCCGAGGTGGCGCGGCGGATGGCCGGGGACCCCCGCCGGGACACCGAGTGGCTCACCGGCTACCGCGTCGACTGGGACGCGCCCGTTCGCTGACCCCGCCCCGGCGCGGCAGACTGGAGCCATGCCGGAGCTGCCGGAGGTCGAGGCCCTGGCCGGATTCCTGACCGAGCGAGTCGTCGGCCGGACGGTCGAGCGCGTGCTGCCCGTGGCGGTGAGCGTGCTCAAGACGTACGACCCGCCGCTGACCGCCGTCGAGGGGCGCGCGGTGACGGCCGTGCGCCGGTACGGCAAGTTCCTGGACCTCGCCACCGGCGACGGCCCGCACCTGGTCGTCCATCTGGCCCGGGCCGGCTGGCTGCGCTGGCAGGACCGCCTTCCCGACGCCCCGCCCCGCCCCGGCAAGGGGCCCCTGGCGCTGCGGGTGCGCCTGGCCGGGGGCGGTGGCTTCGACCTCACCGAGGCGGGCACCCAGAAGCGGCTCGCCGTGTACTGCGTACGTGAGGCGAACGACGTGCCGGGCGTCGACCGGCTCGGCCCCGACCCGCTGGACCCCGCCTTCACCCCGGAGGCGTTCACCGGGCTGCTGCGCGGCGAACGCCGCCGGATCAAGGGCGTGCTGCGCGACCAGAGCGTGATCGCCGGCATCGGCAACGCCTACTCCGACGAGATCCTGCACGCCGCCCGGATGTCCCCCTTCAAGCTCGCCGCGACCCTCACCGACGCGGAGGCGGCGGAGCTGTACGAGGCCCTGGGCACCACCCTGCGGGAGGCGGTGGAGCGCTCGCGCGGTCAGGCGGCGGCCGAGCTGAAGGCCGGGAAGAGGACCGGGCTGCGGGTGCACGGCCGGACCGGCGAGCCGTGCCCGGTCTGCGGCGACACCATCCGCGAGGTGTCCTTCAGCGACTCCTCCCTCCAGTACTGCCCCACCTGCCAGACCGGCGGCAAGCCGCTGGCCGACCGCAGGCTCTCCCGGCTGCTCAAATAGCCCGCCCTCGGCAGCCGCTCAGTCCCTGGGGATCCCGCGCTCGTCGGCGCGGGCCAGCTCGGAGTGCCGGTAGGAGTAGGAGAAGTACACCGCCAGGCCGATCACGAACCACACCGCGAACCGCACCCACGTCTGCCACGCCAGATAGGTGATCAGCCAGATCGAGGCGGCGACCCCCAGGCCCGGCACGAACGGCACGGCCGGGCAGCGGAAGGCGCGCGGCAGGTCCGGCCGCCGGTACCGCAGCACGATCACCGCCGTGCACACGACGGCGAAGGCCAGCAGGATGCCGATGTTGGTGAGCTCGGCCGCCTCCCCGATGGGCACCAGCCCGGCGATCGCCGCCGAGGCGATGCCGACGATCCAGGTCACCCGCGTGGGCACGTGCCGGGTGGGGTGCGTGTGGGCGAACCACTTCGGCAGCAGCCCGTCCCTGCTCATGGCGAACCAGACCCGGGTCACGCCCAGCATGAACGTGAACATGACGGTGAGGATCCCGATGATCGCCCCCACCGCGATCACATCCGCGATCCTGTGCAGTCCCACCGACTTGAAGGCGGTGGAGAAGCCGCTCTTCGGGTCGATGTCCTTGTAGTTCTGCATGCCGGTCAGCACCAGGCAGGCCAGCACGTACAGCACCATCGAGACGGCCAGCGAGTACATGATCGCCTTCGGCATGTGGCGCTGCGCGTCCTTGGACTCCTCGGCCGCCGTCGACATGGCGTCGTACCCGAACACGGCGAAGAACACCGTGGCCGCGCCCGTGAACGCGCCGCTGACCCCGAAGGGGAAGAAGGGCGTGTAGTTGTCGCTGTTGATGTGGAAGAAGCCCACGGCGACCACCAGCAGGACCACCAGCACCTTCAGACCCACGACGACGGTCTCGAAGCGGGCCGCGTTCTTGATGCCCATGGTGAGCAGATAGGCGATCAGCAGGCACAGCAGCGCCGCGAAGAGGTCCACCTTGTGCCCGTCCCCGGTGCCCGGCGCGCCCAGCATCCACTTCGGCAGCTCCGCGTCGAGCTCCCCGAGCAGGAAGTTGATGTAGCCGGAGATGCCGATGGCCACGACCGAGACGATCGCGGTGTACTCCAGCAGCAGGTCCCAGCCGATGAACCAGCCGCCCAGTTCGCCGAGGACCGCGTAGCCGTAGGTGTAGGCCGAGCCGGCCCGGGGGATCAGGCCCGCGAATTCCGCGTAGGAGAAGGCCGCCGCCGCGCTCGCCACGCCCGCGATGAGGAAGGAGACCAGCACGGCCGGTCCCGCCTTGCCGTTGGCGATGGTGCCCGCCAGGCTGAAGATGCCCGCGCCGATGATGCCGCCGACGCCGATCGCGGTGAGCTGCCACAGGCCGAGCGTGCGGGTGAGGCGCTCGCCGTGGGCCTCGGTCTCCTCCGCCTCCTCGATCGTCTCGATGGGCTTCCTGCGCAGTACGCCCCGACCCGTTCCGAGCCCGTCCATGGCATGTCCTCCCGTCGATGCGGATCAGCCGATGGCGGGCGGCACCGCGGCCCGCTCGGTCCCCCACCCGGAGGGCTCGGCACCGACCGTGAAGTCCAGCTGCCGGCCGCGCCGCATCTGGGCCGTCGTCAGATACGTACGGTCGTACGCGGCGCCGTCCAGACGCACCGAGCGCACGTACCGGTCGTGGTCGGAGGTGCCCGGGGCGGTGATGGTGAAGCCGCCGTTGGGGTACCAGTGCCGGTCGAGGTCCAGGTCGACGCGTTCGAAGACCGGGGTGCTCAGCCCCCACACGTCGGCGCCCGGCTGCACGGGGTAGACCCCGATGGCCGACAGCACCATCCACGCGGACATCGTGCCCAGGTCGTCGTTGCCGGTCATGCCGGTCGGCCCGTCGGTGAACAGGGTGAGCGCGGCGTGCACCACGTCCGTCGTCTTCCACGGTCTGCCCGTGGAGAGGTAGGTGTACGGGGCGATGAGGTCGGGCTCGTTCTGCGGGTTGTACTTGTCGGCGTTGTAGTAGTCGTACGGGCCGTGCACCCACACCTCGCGCGCGGTCCTCGCCGGGTCGGCCCGCAGCCGGTCGTAGGCGAAGAAGGAGTCCAGCCGCCGCTCCGTCGCCTCCCGGCCGCCGAGCATCTCCACCATGCCCGGCAGGTCCTGCGGGACCAGCCACTGGTACTGCCAGGCCGTGCCCTCGTGGAAACCGGGACTGGCGGCCGGGTCGGCGGACCCGGTGAAGGTGCCGTGGCCGTCCCGGGGCCGGAAGAAACCGGTGGCCGGGTCGAAGAGCCTGCGGTAGTTGCGGGAGCGGGCGGCGTAGCGCTCGGCGTCGCCCGTGTGGCCCAGCGCGTGGGCCATGCGCGCCAGCACGCCGTCGGCCAGCGCGTACTCGAGGGTCGCCGAGGCTCCTTCCGCGAAGTCGGAGTCACCGGGCTTGCTCCGGGCCTGGTCCGGCAGGTACGGCACGAAGCCGTCCCGCGCGTACTGCACGTTGCCCTCCCGGCCGACCGCAGCGGAGTCCGCCGGCGGCACCCCGTCGGCGTTCTTCTTCAGCGCCCGGTAGGCCTCCTCCTCGTGGCCGTGCAGCAGCCCGTGCTCGAAGGCGTTGGTGAGGAAGGGCGTCACCGGGTCGCCCGTCATGATGTTCGTCTCGACGGTGCCGTAGCCCCACTTGGGCAGCCAGCCGCTCTCGGCGTCGATCCGCAGCACCGACAGCGCCATGTCCCGGGACTCCGACGGCGCGAGCAGCGCCAGC
>NZ_JBFAPH010000127.1:0-17066 GCF_040675635.1 Streptomyces sp. NPDC049577 | reverse complement strand
GGCCCAAAATCTTTTTGCGGCCCTCCCCGGGGGCGGGGGGGGGGGGGGGGGGGGGGGGGGGGGGGCCCCCCCCCCGCGCCCCCCCCCGCCCGGCCCGTCACCAGGGCTCACGCCTGGTAGGTGATGTCCCAGTGGCTGGACTCACGGGCGTAGACGTTGCCCGCCGACGACTGGTACATCGCGGCGCCGTCGCCGCGCTTGCCGATGTACTTGAAGCTGCGCTTGATGTAGTCGGTGACGCACGAGGTGGGGTTGATGTCGACCTTGTAGCCGTTCCAGTGGCTCTTGGCGCCGGACGAGTGACCGGTCTCCGTGCCGCCCGTGATGGTGACGGCGCAGCCGCTGGCCCGCTTGAAGGTGATGATCCCGTTCACGGTCGAGGCGTTGATCTGCTCGAAGGACGTGCAGTGGGCGTTGTTGCGGTTGGTGCAGTTGCCGCTGGAGCTCCAGGTGATGCCGGCGGCGCGAAGCTTGGCGGCTGCCTGGGACTGGCTCAGCTTGGCCACGGCCACGGTGGCCGTGCCGGCGGAGGCGGAGACGGAAGTGGAGGCGGCGCGGGCGGGAGCGGCCGTGGCCGGGGTCGCCAGGGCACCGGCGAGCAGCGCGGTGCCGCAGGCCGCCAGCAGGGCGGTGGGAACGAGACGGGACATGATGGCTTCTTCCTCTCGACCGGTTGACGTCAGGAGAGCAGTGCCTGCCAGGTGTCGGGCCCGACGATGCCGTCGGCGGTGAGGTGGACGGCGTTCTGGAAGGCGATGACGGCGTCCCGGGTGGCCGGCCCGAACAGGCCGTCGACGTCCACGTGGGCGCCGTGGGAGACGAGCAGCGACTGCGCGGCCCGTACGGCGTCCCCGCTCGAACCCGACTGGACGGTGACGACCAGTGCCTGCCAGGTGTTGGGCCCGATGATGCCGTCGGCGGTGAGGTGGACGGCGTTCTGGAAGGCGATGACGGCGTCCCGGGTGGCCGGCCCGAACTGACCGTCGACGTCGAGGTGCGCGCCGTGGGCGTTGAGCAGGTGCTGCGCGGCGGTCACCTGCGAGCCGCTCTGCCCCTGCTGCACGGCCGGCCAGCCCGGCGTCGACGGCGGCGTGTAGTCACCGTTCGCGAACTTCTTCAGGTCCTGCGGCGAGCCGTTGAAGACGTCCTGGTCACCGGGGAAGGGGCCCTTGTCCGCCGTCTGCCAGACCGCGTAGCCCGTCCAGCCGTGAGGCAGGGGAAGGGCCGAGCCGTTGAAGTTGGCTATCCACAGCGGCGACTTCCCGGCGAAGGCCGCCGAGTTGCCGGTGCACCGGGACCACCAGCTCGTCGTCGTGTAGATGGCCGGGTACCGTCCGGTCCGCGCGTGGTACCGCTCGACGAAGTCGCTGATCCAGCTCACCATCTGGCTCTGCCCGAGCCCGTAACAGGCCGGCGCGCCCTGCACCGGGCTGTACTCGATGTCCAGCGCGCCCGGCAGGGTCCTGCCGTCCTTGCGCCAGCCGCCGCCCTGGTCGACGAAGTTGTCGGCCTGCGCGGTACCGCCCGAGTTCTCGGGCCGCGCGAAGTGATAGGCCCCGCGCACCAGCCCGGCCGCCGCCGAGCCGTTGTACTGCTGGGAGAAGAACTCGTTCTTGTACGTCAGCCCCTCGGTGGCCTTCACATAGGCGAACGACGCCCCGGCCGCGCGGACGGCGGACCAGTTCACGTTCCCCTGGTGGGCGCTGACGTCGAGGCCGCGCACGGTGCCGGCCGTCAGCCGCGGCGCGACCGGTCTGCCGGTCCGGGCGGCCAGCCCGGACCCGGCATGATGGCCGGCCTCCCCACCGCCCGCGATCCCCGGCGGCGGCACGGGCTCGCCCGCGTGCGCCGCCCCCGGCTGGGCGAAGGCGGCGAGGGCGAGCGCGCCGGCCGCGAGGGCCAGACAGCGGCGACCCGTCAATGCGCTCATGAAACGTTTCCCTTCGGTGACCGCTCGGTCTCGACGTCCGAGGAAATTACCGAGGGGGACCTGCCGCCCGAATCCGGTGAGGGGTTGAACCACGGCCTGAATCGCCCGTGGTGGGGCGGGGCCGGGCCCTCAACCCAGCGGTTGAGGCGGGGCATGGGCCGGGCGGGCCGTATCCACCCAGCGGTGTAGGGGGCGGCGCCCCCTCACCGCCGCTGATCCATTACCGGCCGTACCGATCGGTCCCCCGCGTGCCGGGGCACGGCGTTGGCCATAATCCCCGACCGTGCTCACCCATAGTGGAATCGAACGGACGACCGTCCTGCGCCGGCCCGCCTTACGACAGGCCATCGACCTCGTCATCGCCGTCTCCGTGGCCGCCGTGACCGTGTCCTTCGCCCGCCAGTACCACCCCGACGGCTGGCCCCGGTTCGACCGGTGGGCCGTGCTGCTCAGCCTGACGGTCAGCCTTCCGCTGGCGCTGCGCCGGCGCGTGCCGTGGGTCGTGCTGCTGGTGTCCTCCACCGCCCTGACCGCCTATACGGCCGCCGGCTACCAGCCGTCGGTCAACGTCTGGGGACCGGTCCTGGCCCTCTACACCCTCGCCACCGGCCAGCCGCTCCGCCGGGCGGCGCCGGGAGTCCTGCTGGCCGGTGGCGTCGTGGAGTACGCGACCATCGCCGCGCGCGTCGTCGACGGCTGGGTCGCGACCGGCCAGACGCTCGTCGTCATCGGCCTCGCCTGGGCCTTCGGCGCCAATGTCCGCCGCGTACGCGAACGCAACGACCAGCTCACCGAGCTCACCCGCCGGCTGCGCGTCGAGCAGGCCGCCCGGGCCCGGCACGCCGTGACCGAGGAGCGGCTGCGCATCGCCCGTGAGCTCCACGACGTGGTCGCGCATCACCTCTCCGTCATCTCCATCCAGAGCGGCCTCGCCCGGTACGTCTTCGACTCCGCCCCCGACACCGCGCGCACGGCCCTCGACACCGTGGCCGACACCGCCCACCGGTCGCTGGAGGAGATGCGCGGACTGCTCCACCTCCTGCGCGTTCCGCCCGACGGCGACGCGCCCTCCTCCGAGAGCTCCGGCGACGCCCCGGCCACCGGCCTCGCCAGGCTCCCGGAACTCGCCGAGCGGGTCACCGTCTCCGGGGTTCCCGTCGAGATCGGGACGACGGGCACGGTCCGCCCCCTGCCGCCCGGCGCGGACCTGTGCGCGTACCGGATCGTCCAGGAGGCCCTCACCAACACCCTCAAGCACGCCGCCCCCACCCGCGCCACGGTCTCTCTCGCGTACTCGGCGGACCACCTCACGATCCGCGTCACGGACAACGGCCCGTCCGACGCCACGGCTTCACCCACCGCTCGGGTGCCCGGCAGCGGCCAGGGCCTCATCGGCATGCGCGAACGCGCCACCCTGTACGGCGGCACGTTCACCGCGGGGCCGCGGGAGGGCGGGGCGGCGGGGTACGAGGTGCGCTTCACGCTGCCGCTGGGGCCGGCCGGCGAGAAGTGAGCCCGCGCGCCGGCCCGGCAGCGCGGGTCAGCCGGCGGGAGCGGCGACCAGCTTGCGGATGGTCATCGGCTCGGCGAGGACACGGTCCAGCACCTGCTTCACGTGGCGGAAGTGATCGGTGGTGAAGTGCTCGTCGAGGGCCCGCGAGTCGGTCCACTCCTCGACGATGACCATGCGGGCGCAGTTGTTGGGGTCGGTGTACGGACGGTAGGCGAGGCAGCCGGGTTCTTCCAGGGACGGCTCGATCATCGCCTCCAGGGCGGTGCGGAGCCGGTCCTCCTGTCCGGGTGCGGCCAGGCATTCGGCGACGACGGTGAGGGACATGACGGCGTGATCTCCTGACGTGGCGTGGTCTGTTCGGCGGCGGTCGGTTCAGGGGCGGACGGTTCAGGGGCGGACAGGGCCGGTGCCCGCGCCGGACGTGGTGATGGCAGCGGCGATCTCCTCCAGGTCGGCCGGCGTCAGTTCCACCGAGCCGGCCCCGATCCAGCCGTCGACCTGGCCGGGCTTGCGGGCACCGACGATGGCCCCGGTGATGCCGGGCCAGGCCAGCACCCAGGCGATAGCCACCTCGGCGACGGTGACACCGTGCCGTTCGGCGACCGGGCGCAGGGCGTCCGCCACGCGGAGGTTGGCGGCCAGGCCCGTGGTGAAGTCCCGGTGCGCGGCACGCCAGTCACCCGCGGGCAGGTTGGCGACCCGATCGGCGGAGAAGGTGCCGGTGAGCAGCCCGGACTGCAGCGGGGAGTAAGTGATCACACCCGTGCCGTGGGCGTGTGCCCAGGCGATCTCGTCCGCGGCGGAGCGGTGGATGGCCGAGAACGGCGGCTGGACGACGTCGACATGGGCGATCCGTTCCGCGGCGGCCAACTGCTCGGGCGAGTGATTGGACAGGCCGATCGCCCGGACCTTGCCCTCGGCCTTCAGATCGGCCATGACCTGCCAGTACTCCTCCAGCGGGGTGGCGTTGGGGGAGACGGCGCCGCTGCCGTCGCCCGCGTACTCCAGCGACTCGCCGGTGTCCGGCCAGTGCACCTGGTACAGGTCGATGCGCTCGACGCCCAGCCGGCGCAGCGAGTCCTCGACCTCGCGGCGGACGCTGGCCGGCTTCATGATCCGGCGGGGCGCGGCCTGCGGGTTGTCCGGGTCCCAGACCAGGCCGACCTTGGTGAAGAGGTACGGGCGGTCGCCCTCGGGCAGCTGGGCGACGGCCTTGCCGATCAGCTCCTCGGAGTGGCCGAGGCCGTAGACGGCGGCGGTGTCGATCCAGTTGACGCCCGCGTCGAGCGCGTGCCGGATCGCGGTGATCGACTCGGCGTCGTCGGTGGTGCCCCAGCCGAAGTACCAGCCGGCTCCGGACACCGCCCAGGAGCCGAGCCCGAGGCGGGTGATGTCCATGCCGGTGCTGCCGAGGGCACGGGTGGGCAGATGAGTGTTGGTCATGACGAAGTGCTTCCTCTGGGGAGTCGGGGCGCCGGAGGGGCGCCTTGGGCACCGGATCCGTTCCGGTGCCCCTCACTCTGCTCGTCCGGCGGCGGCCCACCCAGTGGCAGCCGGTGCCTGGGCACGGCATGACCAGGCAGGACGGTGCGGCAGGACGAACGGGACACGGATACTTGTCACATGGCTTTGGACAGACGCGCAGAACTGGGCGAGTTCCTCCGCTCCCGCCGGGCCCGGTTGCGCCCCGAAGAACTGGGGCTGCCGGACTACGGCGGCCGGAGGCGTGTTCCCGGGCTGCGCAGGGAGGAGCTGGCCCGGCTGGCCGGGGTGAGCGTGGACCACTACGTCCGCCTGGAGCAGGGCCGCACCCTGCACTTCTCCGAGGCGGTGCTGGACGCGGTCGCCCGCGCCCTGCGCCTGACCGCGGTGGAACGCGATCACCTGTACCGGCTGGCGCGGCCGTGGTCGGACGCCGAGCGCCCGGAAGAGCCGCCGCCGTCGCAGCGGGTGCGACCGGGGCTGCGCCGGCTGCTGGACTCGGCGGCCGATGTGCCGGCGTACATCGTCGGCCGGAACACCGACGTCCTGGCATGGAACCGGCTCGCGGCGGCACTCATCACCGACTTCGGCGCGCTGCCGCACCGCCAACGGAACCTGGCCCGCCTGGTGTTCCTGGACGAGGGCATGCGCAGCCTGTACGCCGACTGGCGCGGCAAGGCGAGCGACGTGGCTGCCTACCTCCGGCTCGACGCGGGCCGCCACCCGGACGACCCGCGCACCGCGGCACTGCTCGACGAACTGGCCGCCGGAAGCCCGGAGTTCCGTGAAGCCTGGGCGGAGCACCGGCTCAAGGACAAGACCCACGGACGGTACCGCTACCGGCACCCGGTGGTCGGCGAACTGGACCTCGGATTCGAGACCTTGCGCCTCCCCGACGACCCCGACCAGGCGCTGGTCGCGCACACGGTGGAAGAAGGCTCACCGTCCCAGACCGCCCTGCGGCTGCTGGCGACGTGGGCCCGGGAGAGCCTGCCGGTGAGCTGAGCCGCCACTGAGCCGCCATAGGGTGACGGCATGGCCCCGACCGTGCTCGCCACCCGTGCCCTCAACCGCGCGCTGCTCGCCCGCCAGCTGCTGCTCCGCCGCGCCGAGCTGCCGGTGCTCGACGCGGTCGAGCACCTGGTCGGGCTCCAGGCGCAGTCCCCGCCGGACCCGTACTACGCGCTCGCCGCCCGGCTCGACGGCTTCGCCCCGGACCAGCTCTCCGGCCTGCTCGAAGCCCGCGAGGCCGTACGCATCCCCGTGATGCGCTCCACCATCCACCTCGTCAGCGCCCGCGACGCGCTCGTGCTGCGCCCGTTGACCCAGCCGGTGCTGGACCGCTCCTTCCGGGGCAACCACGGCAAGCGCCTGCCCGGCGTCGACCTGACGGACCTGGCCGCCCGCGCCCGCACACTCGTCGCCGAACGCCCGTACACCTTCCACGAACTCGGCCACGTCCTCGCCGAGCACTGGCCCGACCACGCCCCGCAGGACCTGGCCATGGCGGCCCGTACCCTGCTCCCGCTCGTCCAGGTCACGCCACGCGGCCTGTGGGGCAGGAGCGGCCCGGTCGCCCATACGACGACCGAGGTCTGGCTGGGCCGCGACCCCGACCCGGCCCCCGGCCTGGACACCCTGCTCCTCCGCTACCTCGCGGCCTTCGGCCCGGCGTCCGTCAAGGACATCCAGACCTGGTCCGGCCTCACCCGCCTCCGCGAGCCGGCCGACCGCCTCCGTCCCCGCCTGCGCGTCTTCCGCGACGAGCAGGGCGTCGAACTCCTCGACCACCCCGACGCCCCGCTCCCGGACCCGGAAACCCCGGCGCCGGTGCGCTTCCTGCCCGAGTTCGACAACATCGCCCTCTCCCACGCGGACCGCGCCCGCATCGCGACCCCGGAGAACCTGCGCCGCGTCTGGCGCGTGAACCGCGCGCACCGCGCCTTCCTGCTGGACGGCTTCATCGCCGGCATCTGGCGCGTGGAGCGGGCGGGCGGCGTGGCGACGATGACGGTCGAGCCCTTCGCCCCCATGCGCCGCGGGGACCGTCCGGCGCTGGAGGAGGAGGCGGGGAACGTACTGGCGCTGGCGGCGCCGGGGGAGGGGCACGAGGTGCGGATCAGCGAGGGGTGACACGAAGCCTCCCACGCCACCAGCGGGTCCGGCGCAAGCACCACCGCGCCGATCGCCACTTCCGGCAGCAACCGTCCATACCGCCATAGCCCGGCACAAGCACATTTCAGCCCGCCGTGTTGTGACATATGGCACGTCTGTTTGCAGGTGGTTCAGGGGGATTGGCCGGTTAAGCGGCGCACCGTCAGGCATAGACCAGGCACACCCTGTGCCCCTACCGTCACTCCTCACACCTTTATGTGGTCTTCACGTCACGGCTCTGGGGAGGGCTGGGGGGATGTTTCGTCGTGCGCGCCTGCGCGCGTTGGGGAGAGCTGCCGCTTGGGGACTGGGCGCGGCTCTGCCCCTGGGAATGGTGACCGGACCGCCGGCGGCGGCCGTTGCCCGGTCCGCTGCGGCCCGAGCCGCCGGGGAGGAAGCCGGCGGCGGAGGGTCGGCTGCCACCGAGGCCGAGGCCCTGGCTCAGGCAAAACGATCCGGCAAGAACGTGGAAGTGGCCTCGCAGCGCGCCGAGACCAGGGACGTGATCGCCAAGCCGAACGGCACCCTGGAGGCGCGCGAGTACCTGCGCCCGATCCGCGCCCGTGTGGACGGCGCTTGGAAGCCCGTCGACACCACACTCGCCAAGTCCGCGGACGGCAAGGTGTCGCCCCGGGCCGCGACGATCGGCGTGACGTTCTCCGGCGGCGGCGACACCTCCCTGGTGCAACTGGACAAGGGCGGCCGCAAGCTGGCCCTCTCCTGGCCGGCCAAGCTGCCGGCGCCGCGTCTCGACGGTGACACGGCGACGTACCCGGACGTCATTCCCGACGTCGATCTGCGCGTGGCCGCCCAGGCGGACGGCTTCACCCAGCTCCTGGTGGTGAAATCCGCGAAGGCGGCGGCGAGTCCGGAACTCGCCCAGCTCCGGCTGAAGGTCGACGGTCAGGGGGTCACCGTCCAGCAGACCGCGCGCGGCGGACTGACCGCCGTCGACCGGGGAGCCGGCGGCGCGGTGTTCGAAGCGCCGACCCCGCTGATGTGGGACTCCAGCCAGGCGGCCGGTACGACCGGCGCGTCGCCGCGCGAGGCCGGTGCCGCCGGCCCCGCCGCCAAGGCCCCGGTCAAGGCCCCGGCCAAGATCACGGGCAAGTCCGGGCGGGACGAACCGGGGCCCGCGGAGTCCGGGAAGCTGGCACGCGTCGGCGTCGACGTCCCGGCCGGCGGTCGCGAACTCGTCCTCACGCCGGACAAGAAGGTGCTGACCGGAACGGACACGGTCTACCCCGTGTTCATCGACCCCCAGTGGTACGCGCCCCGCTCCTCCGCCTGGACCATGGCGTCCAAATACTGGTCGAGCTCTCCGCAGTGGAAGTTCAACGGCAAGAGCGACGGCGGCATGGGCTACTGCGACTGGAACCATTGCAGCCCTGGTGACACCAAGCGCCTCTTCTACGAGATCCCGACCTCCGGGTTCGCCGGCAAGACGATCCTCTCCGCGGAGTTCGTGGTCCCCGAGACCTGGTCGGCCTCCTGCCAGAAGAAGGGCGTCCAGCTCTGGCGGACCAAGGGCATCGACTCCTCCACCACCTGGGACTCGCAGAGCTCGTCCGGTTTCTGGATCAAGAAGCTCGCCGAGTACGAGTTCGCCTACGGCTACGAGGGCTGTGCCGGCGGCGACGGCGAGTTCAACGTCCTCGACGCCGTCAAGGAGGCCGCCGCGAAGTCCTGGTCCTCGCTGACCTTCGGCCTCAAGGCCTCCGACGAGGACGACACCTACGCCTGGAAGCGGTTCTCCGACCGCGCCTACCTGCGCGTGCAGTACAACCAGACGCCCGGGCAGATCGCCATGTCCCAGCTGTCCATGGAGTACGGCGGCAGCTGCCGGATCCCCGAGCAGGCCGTCCACGTCCGCAGCCTCGGCAGGATCTACGCCAACCACGTCACCGACCCGGACGGCGACGACGTCGCCGTGGAGTTCATGGCCGAGTGGGACGCCGGCGACGGCAAGGGCGTCGTCCCCCGCTGGAAGCCCGGACTGACCACCTTCAAACGGTCCGGCTCGGACTTCTCCATGACCCTGCCGAGCGACATCACGGTGAACACCACCGTGAACTGGTACGTGCGCGCCTACGACCACCTCGGCTACTCGCCCTGGTCATGGGCCGGATCGCCCAGCGGCTGCTACTTCGTCCGCGACCCCAAGGTGCTGCCCGCCCCGAGAGTGGCGTCCGGTGACTACCCCGAGTCGAAGCCCGGCACGTCCCCGAACGGCGAGGACGACCCCTGGTACGACGGCGTCGGCCGGTACGGATCCTTCACCCTCGGTCCGGCTGCCAAGGACATCACCAAGTACATCTACGGCATCAACGGCGACGCGAAGCCCAAGAACACCATCACCACGACCGACGGCGCCGCCAAGACGATCAAGGCGCTTCCCGGTGAGCCGGGCCTGAACTTCGTCACCGTTCAGTCGCTCGACAACGCCGGCAACATGAGCGAGCCCTACACCTACCGCTACAAGGTGCGGGCCGGTCAGCCGGAGCGCGCCGTGTGGTCCCTGGACGAGGGCCCCGGTGCCAAGCAGGCCGAGGGCTCCACCCCGCCCCGCACCGCCACACTGCACGGCGGGGCCTCCACGGGCGCCGAGGGCGTGATGGGCACCTCCCTCACCCTCAACGGCACCGACGGCTACGCGAGCACGGACATTCCCGTAGTCGACACCGCCAACGGCTTCACCGTCTCGGCCTGGGCCAAGCTCTCGAAGGCCCCTTCCGAAGCCGCGATCATCGCCGCCCAGCCCGGCAACTACGCCCCCGGCTTCGAGCTGTACTACTCGAAGGACTACGACCGCTGGGCCTTCAACCAGTACTCCTCCGACACGGCTTCCGCCCTGCCGGTCCGCGTCATGCAGAAGAACCCGGGCGGGGCGAAGGTCGGGGAGTGGACTCACCTGGCGGGCGTCTACGACGTCGGCGTCGGTGAACTCCGGCTGTTCGTCAACGGCCAGCTGGAGTCGACCGTCCCCTACAAGACGCCATGGGACGCGCGCCGAGGCCTGCAGATCGGTGCCGGTTCGTACAGCGGCAAGCAGGCGTCGTTCTTCCCCGGTCAGATCGACGAACTGGAGATCTTCAACAAGCCCGCCTCGGCCGGCGAGATCACCCGCCTGTACAACAAGGAGCACATCCGCGGCCCGGGCCGCCCGGCCCGTGCCGTCTTCCCCATGGACGAGGAGGCCGGGGCCAAGGAGCTGACCGGCCACGCGGACGTCATGCCGGCCGTTTTCCACGGCAGCCCGAAGCCGGGCGTCGACGGGGTCGACGGCAAGGCGCTCTCGCTGGACGGCGTCGACGACTACGCGTCGGTGGACGCACCGCACTTCAACACCATGCAGCCCTTCGCCGTCTCGGCGTGGGCCCGGCTGCCGAAGGACAAGCCGACGCACCCGGCGGTCGTGCTCACCCAGGCCGGAGCGGCTGCGAGCGGCGTGGAGATCTCGTACGCGCCCGGCCCCGACCGGTGGGTGCTCAGCCAGAGCACGAAGGACGCCGCAGACGCGCCCCAGAACAAGGTCGTCCAGAGCGCCGGACCGCCGCCGCAGGGCGGCGAGTGGACCCATCTCGTCGGCGTCCGCGACACGGTCACGGGCACCCTGTCGCTGTACGTCAACGGCGTACCCGCCGGCTCAGCACCGCTGGCCGGCACCTGGTTCGCCGAGAAGCAGTTCCAGATCGGCGCCGGCGCGTATGCCGGGAAGCCGGACAACTTCTTCCCCGGCGAGATCGACGACGTCCGCATCTACGACCGGCCGGCCTCCGCGTACGAGGTCCAGCAGATGTTCAAGCAGCGCAGGCTGGTCAAGGGCCGCTGGAAGTTCGAGACGGCGACGGGCACCCCGGCCGCCTCGCCGGACGCGATCGCCGAGACGGGCGGGGTGCGGCACGACATGACCCTCGTCGGCGGCGCGGGCATCGGCCCCGGTCTTGTCGATTCGGGCAGCCTCACGCTCAACGGCGTGGACGGCGCGGCGTACGGCGGCGTGCCGGTCGACACGAGCGGCAGCTTCACCGTGACGGCGTGGGCGCAGCGCGCGGCCGACAAGCCGGGGCGCGCGATGACGGTGCTGAGCGCGGAAGGCTCGTCCCAGAACGCGTTCACCGTCCGGTACGTGCCGGGTGCGCCGGTGCCGGGCCAGGGCGGCGAGGGCCAGGGGCGGTGGCAGGTCACCATGCCGGGCAAGGACGGGGACAAGGACGTCACCGTGACGACCGTGGACAACGGCTTCTTCCAGGACGCCGGCAGCTGGAACCACCTGGCGCTCGTGTACGACGGCTTCGCGAACGAACTGCGGCTGTACGTGAACGGCGCGCTGGAGGAGTTCTCCTGCGCCACGAACGGCGACGGCGGCGCGGGTTGCGTCGACCGGTCGTCGATGTCGGGGAACGCGCTGTCGTTCGCGGCGACGAAGTCCTTCCAGATCGGCCGCGCGATGACCAAGGGGACGGCGGGGGAGTACTGGTCGGGGCAGGTGGACGACGTGTGGGCGTTCCAGGGGGCGCTCGATGAGCGCCAGGTGAAGCAGCTCGCATACGGGTCGTCCGATTACCCCACGCAGGTTCCCGCTGTCTGACGCAGGCCGGGGTGGGGAGCCGTGAGCTCCCCACCCACCTTTATCAGCCGATTGATGACTTCTGCAGCACAACGGTGCGCTCGCCGCGCGCCGTGATGCCTCAGCGAGGGATGACAAGAAATGAACGGCAAAGCCAGAGCGCGCAGCTCGGCCTGGCGGAGACGCGTGGGACTCAGTGTGTCCACGGTCCTGGTGGGCTCGCTGTTGCAAGGAGTGATGTTCTCGACGGAGGCGACCGGCAGCAGCCTGCCGGGTGCCCCGTCGCCCGGGACGCCCGTGGCGGGGAAGACGGCCGGGAGCAAGGCACGCAAGCTTGACCCAGCACCCAAGACACCGCAGCAGGCACCGAAGACGACCTGGAAGCCAGGGAGCAAGGTCACTGTTGAGCTGTCCGGACTGGCCGGCGGTAAAGGAAATGGCGCAGGTTCGCCGGTCAGCCTTCTCGCGGCGCCGGAGGCGAAGGGCGCCAAGGCAGCCCCCTCGGCCGCCGCCCCGGAGGGCAAGGCTGAGGTGCGGATCCTGGACGACGAGGTCGGCAAGCGCCTGGGGGTGAACGGTCCCCTGATGACGATCACCACGAACGCGGCTTCCAAGGGACTCAAGGCCCCGGCCGACGCGAATGTCGGCGTCCGTGTCGATTACTCCGACTTCGCCCAGGCCTACGGTGGCGGCTACGCCTCCCGTCTCCAGCTGCTCGAACTCCCGTCCTGCGCCCTGACCTCGCCCGGCAAGGCGGAGTGCCGCAAGAGCACTCCTCTTGCGGCCAAGAACGACACCCAGAAGAAGACCCTCATCGCCAACCGCGTCGCCCTGAGAGCCGGCGCTGCGACGGTCCTCGCCGCAGCTCCGGCCGCCGACGGTGAGAAGGGTGACTACAAGGCGACACCGCTGTCCCCCTCGGCGACCTGGAAGACGGACCTGAACACCGGCTCGTTCGGCTGGTCCTACAACATCCCCGTCCCCGAGGTCCCCGGCGGCTTCAAGCCGAATGTCGGCCTCGGCTACTCCTCCTCCATCATCGACGGACGCACCGGCAACACCAACAACCAGTCCTCTTGGGCGGGCGACGGCTTCGACCTGTGGCCCGGCTTCATCGAGCGCCGTTACAAGGCGTGCGCCGAGGACGGTGCCAAGCACAGCGACGGCAACAAGCCCGGCGACCTGTGCTGGGCCTACGCCAACGCCACCATCTCCTTCAACGGCAAGGCCGGCGAGCTCGTCCCCGCCGGCGGCAACGAGTGGCGGCTGAAGAATGACGACGGCACGAAGATCGCCAGGCTCACCGGTGACGAGCACGACAACGGCGACAACGACAACGAGTACTGGCGGGTGACCACCCCGAACGGAACCCGCTACTACTTCGGATACCACAAGCTCAACGGCTGGGCCACGGGCAAGGAGACCACCGACTCCGCGTGGACCGTCCCCGTCTTCGGCAACGACTCCGGCGAGCCCTGCCACAAGGACGCCTTCAAGGACTCCTGGTGCCAGCAGGCCTGGCGCTGGAACCTCGACTACGCCGTCGACGCGCACGGCAACGCGGCCGCCTACTACTACGGCAAGGAGACCAACTCCTACGGCCGCGACCTCGAGGCCAAGAACGGCACCACCTACACCCGCGGTGGGTACCTCAAGCGCATCGAGTACGGGCTGAAGTCCGCCGACCTCTACGCCAAGCCGCTGGCCAAGGTCGAGTTCGGCAGTGACGAGCGGTGCCTGCCACAGGACCAGGACAAGGTCACCTGCGCCGAGGACACGATCGACGACAAGAAGGCCTACTGGTACGACACCCCCTGGGACCTCAACTGCAAGCCGGGCACCGAGTGCGACAAGGGCCGCTTCTCACCCTCCTTCTGGACCCGCAAGCGCCTGACCGACATCAGCACCAGCGTCCTGAAGAGCGACGGCACCTACGCGCCCGTCGACTCCTGGAAGCTCGCCCACCGCTGGGGCATGTCCGACACGGACTACCAACTGCTCCTGGACTCGATCGAGCACACGGGCAAGTCCGCAACTCCGGTGATCACGCTGCCGAAGACCACATTCGCGTACACGCAGCGCCCGAACCGCCTCGACAAGACCGGTGACGGCAAGGCGCCGTTCCTCAAGGAGCGGTTGTCCACGATCGCCGACGAGACAGGCGGACAGACCGACGTCGTCTACTCCCAGCCCGAGTGCGACTGGAACAAGCTGCCCACCCCGGAGTCGAACACGACCCGATGCTTCCCGCAGTACCTCGGCGGTACCAGTAGCGCCGATCCGACCCTCCAGTGGTTCAACAAGTACGTCGTCGACTCCGTGACCGCCACCGACCGCACCGGCGGAGCTCCCGACCAGGTCACGCGGTACGACTACCTCGACGGTGCCGCTTGGCACTTCGACGATGACGACGGCCTGATCAAGGAGAAGTTCAAGACCTGGTCGCAGTGGCGCGGCTATGGACACGTCCGTGTCCAGACCGGTGGTCAGGGCGTCGGCGGGATGAAGACCCAGGCCGACTCCTATTTCCTGCGCGGTATGGATGGCGACCGCAAGGCGGCGGACGGCGGCAAAAAGAGCGTCAGCGTCGCGTTGGGCGGCGGCGAGGGCGATACCCTCACCGACCACGAGTCGGCGGCCGGCTTCCAGTACAAGTCGGAGACGTACTCGGCACCCGGCGGCAAGATCCTGGCTAAGTCGCTCAGCCGGCCCTGGCACCACGAGACGGCCAAGCGGGAGCGCTCCTGGGGCACCGTCACAGCGAACTTCACCGGCACCGAGTCCACGAAGACCTTCACATCGCTGGACGACGGCGCCGGGGCGAAGTGGCGCCAGACGGCCACCACGGCCGTCCATGATGACGCCACCGGCCGAACGACACAGGCCGACGACTTCGGTGACACGACCACTACCGCCGACGACCGCTGCACCCGCACGTGGTACGCGGACAACGCCGCGGCCAACATGCTGAGCCTGCCGTCCCGGGTGGAGACCGTGGCCGCGGCCTGTGACGCCGCCATCGTCGACCGTTCGAAGCTGGTTGTCTCCGACGTGCGCACCGCCTACGACGGGGGAGGCTACGGCACGAGCCCCACCAAGGGGGACGCCACCAGCGTTGCCACGCTGAAGAAGCACGACGGCAACCAAGCCACGTATCTGGAGTCCGGCAAGACGTACGACGCCTACGGGCGCGAGCTGACCGCCACCGATCTCACGGCGGAGCTCGTCTTCGACGTCACCGGCAAGCAACTGTCCACCACCAAGCGGACCGACGGCCGCACCGGCACGACGGTCTACTCACCGGACACCGGTTACGCGACGACCGTCACCACCAAGACGCCGCCGGCCAAGGCCGGAGACGCGTCCACCGCGCAGACGAGCACGACCGCATTCGACCCCGTTCGGGGTCAGCCGGTGCGCAAGGTGGACACCAACAACAACAAAACCGAGCTCGAATACGATGCCCTCGGCCGTAACACCAAGGTCTGGCTGCCGAACGTCCCCAAGTCTCCGTCGAGAGCCCCGAACTACCAGTTCGTCTATTCCATCGCGGAAGGCAAGCCGGCCGCGGTGGCGACGCGGACGCTCAACGACAGCTGGGGTCAGCTCACCTCGTACACGATCTACGACGGCTTCCTGCGCCCGCGCCAGACGCAGGCCCCGGGCCCCGACGGCGGCCGCCTGATCACTGACACCTTCTATGACCAGCGCGGCCTGGTCACCAAGGCGTTCGCCGCGTACTACGCGTTGGGTGCTCCCGACAACGTCCTGTTCACCCCGGACAACGCCCTCAAGGTCGAGTCCCAGACCTGGACGGCCTACGACGGACTCGGCCGGGCCATCGAGACCAAGAACGTGGCCGGAAACGGTGATGCCGGAAAGGTGCTGTCCACCACCCGCACCCTCTACGGTGGTGACCGCACCACGGTGATCCCGCCGGTGGGCGCCACGGCGACGACCACGGTGGTCGACGCCCGGGGCCAGACAACCGAGCTGCAGCAGCTGCACGAGCCCAAGGCCGGAGCTGAGGCGGACGTCACCCGCTACGCGTACAGCCCGACCGGAAAGCTGGCCAAGGTCACTGACCCGGCAGGCAACGCTTGGACGTACACGTACGACCAGCTGGGCCGGCAGGTCTCCACGTCCGACCCCGACAAGGGGACGACCAACAACACCTACGACGACCGCGGACAGCTGATCACGGTCACCAACGCCCGCAAGACCAAGAACACGATCTATTACGGCTACGACGACCTGGGGCGCAAGACCGAACTCCGTGAAGACTCGGCGACGGGTACGAAGCTGGCGGAGTGGGTCTACGACACGATCGCCGGAGCCAAGGGCCAGCTCGCCTCTTCCACGCGCTACGTGGACGGCAAGGCCTACACCGGCAGCGTGGAGATGTACGACTCGCTGTACCGAGCCACACGGACGAGGACCGTTGTCCCGGAGAGTGAAGGTCCCCTCGCCGGTACGTACCGTTCCGGCACGACCTACAACCCGTCCGGCAGCGTTCAGGGCGTCGGCCTTCCGAAAGCCGGAGCGCTACCGGGCGAGGTGGTGGTCTACGGCTACGACAAGGTCCTGCGCCCTACGGACATCACAGGCCAGGGCATCAAGGCCGAGATCACGAGCTACAGCCTGACCGGCAAGCCGCTCCAGACCAAGTTGACCCCCGACAGTGGCAGGTTCACTCAGATCACCAACGGCTACGAGTGGGGCACCCAGCGCCTGGCCACCACGCGCGTCGACCGCGAGAACGCGCCGTCGGTCGACAAGGCCGCCACCTACAGCTACGACGAGGCGGGCAACATCCGCGCCGTCTCCGACGCGGCCGCCGGCGGCACGGACACCCAGTGCTTCACGTACGACTACCTGCGCCGCGTCACCGACGAGTGGACCCAGTCCACGCCGACCTGTTCCGGGACCCCGGCCGCGAACCTGATCGGCGGCCCGGCCCCGTACTGGAACTCGTACACCTACGACAAGACGGGCAACCGCCTCACCGAGACGCGGCACGCGTCGGGCGGCGACACCAAGCGCACGTACACCTACCCGATGGCCGGAAGCCCGCAGCCGCACACGCTGACGACTGTCGACACGAGCGGCCCGACGGGTACGGCGAGGGACTCCTACACCTACGACCAGATCGGCAACACCGCGACGCGCACCCTGAGCGGTGACACACAGAACCTGGAGTGGGACGTCGAGGGCCACCTGGCCAAGGTGACCAAGACGAAGGACGGCAAGCCGGCGAGCACGACGTCGTACCTCTACGACGCCGACGGCGCGCGCCTCATCAGCCGTACCGACACGGAGACCACGCTCTACCTCGGCAACACCGAAGTCACTCTGGCCAAGGGGGCGACGACTCCGAAGGCCACCCGCTACCTCGACCTGGGCAACGGTGTGACGGC
>NZ_JBFAPH010000126.1:0-17068 GCF_040675635.1 Streptomyces sp. NPDC049577 | reverse complement strand
GGTCGGCTTGCTGGTGGTCGGTCTGACGCTCTGGTTTCTTCCCCTGACCCGGGCCCGGGGTCCGGCGGCGGGGCCCCCGGTCGTGGGAGATAGGGTCACGTCGTGGCCCTGAAGAACATCCCCGATCCCGGCTTCTCCGACGACGACGGCTCCGCCCACCCCGAACTCGCCGCCGCCCTCGCCGCCTGGGCGGAGGACCGGGGCGCCGAGCCCCGCGTGCTGGCCGCGCTGGGCAAGGCCCGGCTGCTGGTGCCCGTGGTCGCCGTGCTCGGAGAGGTCGAGACCGGCCCGGACGGGCTGAAGCGCGAGAAGACCAGCGACATGGCCGTGCCGACGCTGCAGGCGCCGGACGGGCGCCGGGCGCTGCCCGCCTTCACCTCCGTCGAGACGCTCGCCCGGTGGCGGGCGGACGCGCGCCCCGTGGCCGTGCCGCTGCACCAGGCGCTCCAGGCCGCCGCGCACGAGAAGGCGGACACGATCGTCCTCGACCTGGCCGGACCCGTCACCTATCCGCTGACCGGCCCCGCGCTGCTCGCACTCGCCGAGGGCCGCGCGAGCGCCGACCCGCTGGCCGACCCGGCCGTCACGGGCGCGCTGCGGGAGATCCTGGCCGCCGAGGCCGGCGTGCACCGGGCCCACCTCGTACCGGCGAAGGACGCCGACGGCACGCTCGCCCTCACGGTCGCGCCGGGCGCGGCCCCCGCCGAGGTGCTGCGGCGCGTCGCGGAGGCCCTGGCCGGCGCGGAGGTGCTGCGGGCCCGGCTCGTGCGGGGCCTCGACCTGGCCCTGCTCCCGGCCGGCGTCCCGGCTCCGGGGGATCCGCTCTTCAGCCGCTGAGACCGGCGCCGGGATCGGCGCCGGGACCGCGCGATCTCCGACAGGCGGGCTTGCGTGGATCGTCCGACAATGCGAAGGACAGGTCCACAAGATCCTGGAGGTCGCCATGGACGCCGTGAAGCTCGACGCCCTGAAGCTGGACCCTCTGAGGACGCGCACCATCGCGGCCGAGTTCATCGGGACGCTGCTGCTGGTCTTCTTCGCCGTCGGCTCCGCCGTCCTGGCGGCGGACTACATCGGCGTCCTCGGCATCGCGCTGGCGTTCGGCTTCACCCTGCTGGCCCTCATCTACGGCCTCGGGCCGGTCTCGGGCAGCCACGTCAACCCGGCCATCACGTTCGGGATGCTGGTCGAGGGCCGGATCACACTCCGCACGGCCATCGAGTACTGGGTCGCCCAGCTGCTCGGCGGCATCGTCGGCGCCGCCCTGCTGTTCCTGCTGGCCAAGCAGGTGCCGGGGCTCAAGACCAGCGGCGCCTTCGGCAGCAACGGCTTCGGCGACCGCTCGGCGGTGCACATCGACACCGGGGGCGCGTTCCTCGCCGAGGTGCTGATGACCTTCGTGCTGGTCTTCGTCGTGCTCGCGGTGACCCACAAGGTCGCCATGGTCGGCTTCGACGGACTGGCGATCGGCCTGGTCCTCGCGGTGGTCCACCTGGTCGGCATCCCGCTGACCGGCTGCTCCGTGAACCCCGCCCGCAGCCTCGGCCCGGCCGTCTTCGCGGGCGGCGCAGCGCTCTCGCAGCTGTGGCTGTTCATCGTGGCCCCGCTGGTCGGCGCGGCGCTCGCGGCGCTCGCCCACCAGGTCACCCACCCGCCGCAGGCGCCGGTCCTGGTGGCGGACGAGCGGACGGCCCCCCGCTTCCAGGCGGCGCCCGGACACCTGACGGGCGAGGAGCGCCTCCACGGCACGGGCGGCGGCGGAGCGAGAGGCGAGGGCGGAGCCGGCGGCACCCGGGGCAAGCCCCGCCGGCCCTAGGGGCGGGAGCCTCAGCCGAAGACCGGGCCCGTGTACTTCTCGCCGGGGCCCTGGCCGGGCTCGTCCGGCACCACGGACGCCTCGCGGAAGGCGAGCTGGAGCGACTTCAGACCGTCGCGCAGCGGACCGGCGTGGAAGTTGCTGATCTCCGTCACGCTCGCGGTGACCAGCCCGGCGAGGGCGTTGATCAGCTTGCGGGCCTCGTCGAGGTCCTTGTGGGCCTCGCCCTCCTCGGCCAGCCCCAGGTTGACCGCGGCGGCGCTCATCAGGTGCACCGCGACCGTCGTGATCACCTCGACCGCGGGCACCTCCGCGATGTCGCGGGTGAGGGTGTCGAAGTCGGGCGTCTCGGGAGACGGGGTGGACTCGGGGGTGGCGTCGCTCATCGCTGCTCTTCCATCGTGGGACTGTGCGGGCACCAGCCTATGGCCTGTCCGGCGGAGGGTCGCAGGGGCTGCGGCCCGGTGCGAGAACCCCGGTCCGCCGCGTCGTGGTCGCTCGCCGGCGGGCCCCCGCGTGCACGAGTGGGGACCGGGCCGGGGCACTGGTATGCTGAAGAGCGACCGGCCGGACACCTGCGTGCCCGGCCCACAAGTGGAGGCTCCGAACTCCCACCTCGCCGGCTCAAGGCCGGCAGGTCTCCGGTCAGGCGGTGGCCATCGTTCCGTACGGACGATGGAGCCGCCCGATGCGCGCCCCGCGGGATATTCCGTGGCGGTGTTCCGGTTCATGGAGCCCCGCCTGTGTCCCTGCCGGGGCGTTTTCCATTGCGCCGTCGCGGTGAGGTCTCACGAGAAGAATTTGCGCGGTGGTCGACAAGGACCGTCGCGTGGGTGCTACCGAGGAGGATCCATCAGCGCCGAGCCCCGCATCAACGACCGGATTCGCGTTCCCGAGGTGCGACTTGTCGGTCCCAGTGGCGAGCAGGTCGGCATTGTGCCGCTTGCCAAGGCCCTGGAGCTTGCGCAGGAGTACGACCTCGACCTGGTCGAGGTGGCGGCGAACGCACGCCCGCCGGTCTGCAAGCTCATGGACTACGGGAAGTTCAAGTACGAGTCGGCCATGAAGGCCCGTGAGGCGCGCAAGAACCAGGCGCACACGGTCATCAAGGAGATGAAGCTCCGGCCGAAGATCGACCCGCACGACTACGACACCAAGAAGGGTCACGTCGTCCGGTTCCTCAAGCAGGGCGACAAGGTCAAGATCACGATCATGTTCCGTGGTCGCGAGCAGTCCCGGCCCGAGCTGGGCTACCGACTGCTGCAGCGGCTCGCGGAGGACGTCCAGGACCTGGGCTTCGTCGAGTCGAACCCCAAGCAGGACGGCCGGAACATGATCATGGTCCTCGGTCCGCACAAGAAGAAGACCGAGGCGATGGCCGAAGCCCGCGAGGCCCAGGCCGCTCGCAAGGCGGAGCGCCAGGGTGGATCCACTCAGGGCAACGCCGAGGAGCCCGCAGAGGCGTGATCCGGGGGCGTGAGCCCTGGATCCATCCCGGGGCCGCCGCCCCGGGCAGCAACCGAAACAGCTGACGCTCCCACGCGCCCGTCACCGGGCGGGGGCGCCACCGACGAGGAGATACGGCGCGATGCCGAAGAACAAGACGCACAGCGGTGCCAGCAAGCGCTTCAAGATCACGGGCTCCGGCAAGGTGCTGCGTGAGCGCGCCGGCAAGCGCCACCTGCTCGAGCACAAGTCGTCCAAGCTGACGCGTCGCCTCACCGGCAACGCCGAGATGGCCCCGGGCGACGCCGCGAAGATCAAGAAGCTTCTCGGCAAGTGACGCCTGGCACCCCGCTCGCCCGGGGTGCGCGTCGGACCGGGACCCAATCGAATCCGGGTCGTGTGATTGCCCTCCACGGCCCCGCTACAAGGAGTTAATCAAGTGGCACGCGTCAAGCGCGCAGTCAACGCCCACAAGAAGCGCCGGGCGATCCTCGAGGCCGCCAGCGGTTACCGCGGCCAGCGCTCCCGCCTGTACCGCAAGGCCAAGGAGCAGGTCACCCACTCGCTGGTCTACAACTACAACGACCGCAAGAAGCGCAAGGGTGACTTCCGTCAGCTGTGGATCCAGCGCATCAACGCCGCTGCCCGCCAGAACGGCATGACCTACAACCGCCTCATCCAGGGTCTGAAGGCCGCCAACATCGAGGTGGACCGCAAGATCCTGGCCGAGCTCGCGGTCAACGACGCCAACGCGTTCGCCGCCCTCGTCGAGGTGGCCCAGAAGGCGCTGCCGGCCGACGTCAACGCGCCGAAGGCCGCCGCCTGATCCCGGCGTCGTAAGGCACCGACCGGACCCGCAGGCCCCTTCCGGCCTGCGGGTCCGTCGCGTTGTTCCCCTCCCTGGCCATTACGCACGAAGTGAGTCCCCTGTTCATGGGCGCCCCCGAGCTGACCTCCCTGCGATCGCCCCGCGTCGTCGCGGCCCGCCGTCTGTCCAAGCGCAGCTTCCGCGCCAAGGAGCGCCGCTTCCTGGCGGAGGGGCCGCAGTCCGTCCGCGAGGCCGTCGAGCACCTGATCGAGGTGTATGTGACGCCGGACGCCGCCGAGCGCCACGCCGACATCGTGACCGCCGCCCGCGCCGCGGGCGTCCCCGTGCTCATCGCCACGGACGAGGTCATCGCCGCGATGTCCGAGACCGTCACCCCGCAGGGCATCGTCGGCCTGTGCCGGTTCCTGGACACGCCCTTCGAGGACGTCCTCGCCGCCCGCCCCCGCCTGGTCGCCGTCCTCGCGCACGTCCGCGACCCCGGGAACGCCGGCACCGTGCTGCGCTGCGCGGACGCCGCCGGCGCCGACGCGGTCGTGCTGACCGACGCCTCCGTCGACCTGTACAACCCCAAGTCCGTCCGCGCCTCCGTGGGCTCGCTCTTCCACCTGCCGGTTGCCGTCGGCGTGCCCGTCGAGCAGGCCGTGCGCGGACTGCGCGGGGCCGGGGTGCGCGTCCTGGCCGCCGACGGCGCGGGCGACCGCGACCTCGACGCCGAGCTCGACCGGGGCGCCATGGGCGAGCCGACCGCCTGGGTCTTCGGGAACGAGGCGTGGGGCCTGCCCGAGGAGACCCGCGCGCTGGCCGACGCCGTGGTGCGCGTCCCGATCCACGGGAAGGCCGAGAGCCTCAACCTGGCCACCGCCGCCGCCGTCTGCCTCTACGCCTCCGCGCGTGCGCAGCGCGCGTCCGGAGGGTGCCGCTCCGTGACATCCAGCTAGTAGGGTGGCGCTCCGGGGGTTCGGCAGGGGGTGTCGCACATGAACGTCAGGAGTACGGCCGAGGCATGCCCGCCTGCCGTCGAGGGGCTCGTCCCGCACGCCGACGAGCTGCCGGACGGCCTGGTCGTGGCCGACGCCACCGGCCGTGTGACCTGCTTCAACGCCGCGGCCGCCCGGATCACGGCGGTCCGGGCCGAGCAGGCGCTCGGCAGGCCGCTGGAGAGCGTCCTGCCGCTGGAGGACCTCGACGGCCGCCGCTGGTGGCAGCTGACCGACCCCTACGGCGGGCTGGCCACCCGCGCCGGCCAGCCCGAGCGGAACCTGCTGCTCCCCGGCGGCCGCCAGGTGCTCGTCACCGCCCGGTACGTCCGGGAGCGGCCCACCGGGCCCGTGGTGCGGCTCGTGGTCCAGCTGCGCGGCACCGAGGCGCGCCGCCGCACCGAGCGCAGTCACGCCGAGCTGATCGCCACCGTCGCGCATGAGCTGCGCTCGCCGCTGACCTCGGTCAAGGGCTTCACCGCGACCCTGCTCGCGAAGTGGGAGCGGTTCACCGACGACCAGAAGCGGCTGATGCTGGAGACCGTCGACGCCGACGCCGACCGCGTCACCCGGCTGATCGCCGAGCTGCTCGACATCTCCCGCATCGACTCCGGCCGGCTGGAGGTGCGCCGCCAGCCCGTGGACATGGCCGCCGCCGTGCGCCGGCACGTCCAGGCGTACACCACGGGCGGGCTGGGGGAGGACCGCTTCCGCGTGGAGGTGACCGGGCCGCTGCCCGCGCTCTGGGCCGATCCGGACAAGATCGACCAGGTGCTGGGCAACCTGCTGGAAAACGCGGTGCGCCACGGTGAGGGAACGGTCACCATAGAGGTGTCTGCAGCCCGGCTGAAGGCCCGCACGGAGGGGACCGCGGTCACCGTCAGCGATGAGGGCCCCGGCATCCCGGAGGAATCCATGACCCGCGTCTTCACCCGCTTCTGGCGGGGCAGCAAGCGCGGCGGCACCGGCCTCGGGCTGTACATCGTCAAGGGCATCATCGACGCCCACGGCGGGACGATCACGGTCGGAAGGGGTCCGCGCGGCGGCGCCCAGTTCCGATTTACCCTGCCCGTGGGCGCCCCGGCCTTCCTGGAGCGGGGCTGAGCGGCAACCCACGGGCCCATCGGGCGCCCCACGCCCTTTAGACTCGACCTTTGGCACCTTTGGCACACACCTACTGCCAACGTCGTCGGGCGAGACCGCGCAGCGAAGCGAAGCCAGCTAATTGGAAGCACGGGAAGAGATGTCGGCACCCAATAAGTCGTACGACCCTGTCGAGGTCGAGGCACTGAAACCGGAAGAGATCGAGCGCATGCGGGACGAGGCGCTCGCCGCCTTCGCCGCCGCCGGTGACCTCGACGCGCTCCACGAGGCGAAGGTCGCCCACACCGGCCCGAGCTCCCCGCTCTCGCTGGCCAACCGCGAGATCGGTGCCCTGCCGCCGCAGGCCAAGGCCGAGGCCGGCAAGCGCGTGGGCATGGCCCGCGGCGCCGTGAACAAGGCCCTGGCCGGCCGCCAGGCCGAGCTGGAGGCCGAGCGCGACGCCCGGGTGCTCGTCGAGGAGGCGGTGGACGTCACGCTGCCCCACGACCGCGTTCCGGCCGGCGCCCGGCACCCGCTCACCACGCTCTGCGAGCGCATCGAGGACATCTTCGTCGCCATGGGCTACGAGGTGGCCGAGGGCCCCGAGGTCGAGACCGAGTGGTTCAACTTCGACGCCCTCAACATCGGCCCGGACCACCCGGCCCGCGCCACCCAGGACACTCTCTTCGTCCAGGGCCGGGAGAAGAAGGGCGCGGACTCCGGTCTCGTGCTGCGCACCCACACCTCCCCGGTGCAGGTGCGCAGCATGCTCCACCGCGAGCCGCCCGTCTACGTCGTCTGCCCGGGCCGCGTCTACCGGCACGACGAGCTGGACGCCACCCACACCCCGGTCTTCACCCAGGTCGAGCTCCTCGCCATCGACGAGGGCCTGACCATGGCCGACCTCAAGGGCACCATCGAGCACATGGTGCGCGCCCTGTTCGGCGAGGGCCTGACGACCCGGCTCCGCCCGAACTACTTCCCGTTCACCGAGCCGTCGGCCGAGCTGGACATGCAGTGCTACGTCTGCCGCGGCGAGTCGGCGGGCAACCCCGACCGCCCCTGCCGCACCTGCTCCAGCGAGGGCTGGATCGAGCTGGGCGGCTGCGGCATGGTCAACCCGCGCGTGCTGGTCGCCGCGGGCATCGACCCGGAGAAGTACAGCGGCTTCGCCTTCGGTTTCGGCATCGAGCGACTGCTGATGTTCCGCCACAACGTCGAGGACATGCGAGACATGGTCGAAGGTGACGTGCGCTTCACCCGGCCGTTCGGGATGGAGATCTGATGCGCGCCCCGCTTTCCTGGCTGCGGGAATACGTCGACCTGCCGGCCGGCGAGACCGGCCGTGACGTGCAGGCCAAGCTGATCGCCGCCGGTCTGGAGGTCGAGCGCGTCGAGCGGCTCGGCTCCGACCTGACCGGCCCGCTGGTGGTCGGCGAGGTCCTCACCATCGAGGAGCTGGAGGGCTTCCGCAAGCCCATCCGCTTCTGCACCGTCGACGTCGGCTCCGCCAACGGCACCGGCGAACCGCAGGAGATCGTCTGCGGCGCCCGCAACTTCACCGTCGGCGACAAGGTCGTCGTGGCGCTCCCGGGCGCCGTGCTGCCCGGCGACTTCGCGATCGCCGAGCGCAAGACCTACGGCAAGGTCTCGCGCGGCATGATCTGCTCCGGCGACGAGCTGGGCATGGGCGACGACGGCACGCACGGCATCATCGTGCTGCCGCCGGAGCACGAGGCCGGCACCGACGCCATCGCGCTGCTGGAGATCGTCGACGAGGTCCTCGACATCGCCGTCACCGCCGACCGCGGCTACTGCCTGTCGATGCGCGGCATCGCCCGCGAGGCCGCCACCGCCTACGGCCTGCCGCTGCGCGACCCGGCCCTGCTGGACGTGCCCGCGCCCAACGCCGACGGCTACCCGGTCAAGGTCGCCGACCCGGCCGGCTGCGACCGCTTCACCGCCCGCACCGTCGCCGGCGTCGACCCCGAGGCCCGCTCCCCGATCTGGCTCCAGCGCCGCCTGCAGAAGGCCGGCATGCGCCCGGTCTCGCTCACCGTGGACATCACCAACTACGTGATGCTCGAGCTCGGCCAGCCGCTGCACGCCTACGACCGCTCCCGCGTCGCCGGCCCGATCGGGGTCCGCCGCGCCGAGGCCGGCGAGAAGCTCGTCACCCTCGACGGCACCACGCGCGTCCTGGACGCCGAGGACCTGGTCATCACCGACGACAACGGCCCCATCGGCCTCGCCGGTGTGATGGGCGGTGCCGACACGGAGATCGCCGACCACGGCACCGACCGGGTCAGCACCGAGGTCGTCGTCGAGGCCGCGCACTTCGACCCGGTCGCGATCGCCCGCACCGCCCGCCGCCACAAGCTGTCCTCCGAGGCCTCCAAGCGCTTCGAGCGCGGCGTCGACCCGCAGGCCACCTCCGCGGCGGCCCAGCGCGCCGTGGACCTGCTGGTGCTGCTCGCCGGCGGCACCGCCGAGCCCGGCGTCACCGAGTTCGCCACGCCCGGCGCCCCGCGCACCATCGCCCTGCGCGCCGACCACCCGGACCGCCTGGCCGGTGTCGAGTACGGCCGGGAGACCGTCGTCCGCCGCCTCCAGCAGGTCGGCTGCGACGTCTACGGGCAGGACGAGCTGATCGTCACCGTGCCCAGCTGGCGCCCCGACCTCACCGACCCCAACGACCTCGCCGAGGAGGTCATCCGGCTGGAGGGCTACGAGAACCTGCCCTCCACCCTGCCGCAGCCGCCCGCCGGCCGCGGGCTGACCGAGCGGCAGCGCCTGCACCGCCGGGTCGGCCGGGCACTGGCCGGCGCGGGCTACGTCGAGGTGCTCAACTACCCGTTCGTCTCGGACGAGGCCCTGGACCACCTGGGCCTGGAGGCCGACGACCCGCGCCGTTCCACGGTGCGGATGGTCAACCCGCTCTCCGACACCGAGCCGGCCCTGCGCACCACGCTGCTGCCCGGCCTGTTCGCCGCCCTGCGCCGCAACGTCGGCCGTGGCGAGCACGACCTGGCCCTCTTCGAGACCGGCCTGGTCTTCCGGCCCACCGGTGACGAGGTCGCCCCGGTGCGGCTGCCGGTCGACCGCCGTCCCACCGACGAGGAGATCGCCGGCCTGAACGCCGCGCTGCCGCAGCAGCCGCGCCGCGCCGGTGTCGTCCTGGCCGGGGCCCGCGAGCGGGACGGCTGGTGGGGCAAGGGCCGCCAGGCCACCTGGGCCGACGCCATCGAGGCCGGCCGCACGGTGGCCCAGCAGGCCGGTGTCGAGCTGATCGTCCGCCAGGACCAGCAGGCGCCCTTCCACCCCGGCCGCTGCGCCGCGCTGCTGGCCGTCGTGGACGGCCAGGAGGTGCTCGTGGGCAACGCCGGTGAGCTGCACCCGCGCGTCACCAAGGCCTTCGGGCTGCCGGAGCGCACCTGCGCCATGGAGATCGAGCTGGACCGCCTGGAGCAGGCCGGCACCGGCCCGGTGCAGGCCCCGGGCGTCTCCGCCTTCCCGGTGGCCACCCAGGACGTCGCGCTGGTCGTCGACTCCTCGGTCGCCGCGGCGGACGTCGAGGCCGCGCTGCGGTCCGGCGCCGGCGAACTCCTGGAGTCGCTGCGCCTGTTCGACGTCTTCACCGGCGAGCAGCTCGGCGAGGGCAAGAAGTCGCTGGCCTACGCGCTGCGCTTCCGTGCCTCGGACCGCACCCTGACCGCCGACGAGGCGTCCGCCGCCCGCGAGGCGGCGGTCAGCGCCGCCGTCGAGCGCACGGGCGCGGTGCTGCGCGGCGCGTAACCGCCGCACCGTTCACGCACAGAAAGGGGCGTCCCGGTACTCCGGGGCGCCCCTTCCGCATCTCCTCGCCTCAAAGGTCACTCAATAGAGTGGAATTGCCCCGTCAGGTCGTTACTTCCGCGCGGCCCCTCCGCGAGAATCGACGCGTCTTGCTGCTAGGGGGGCCGACGGCATGATCCGTACCGGGGCGCTTCGCTGCTGGCGAGGTTTGGTGTTCGCACTGCCCGGGCTGTGGGTGCTCGGAGTCGTCCTCTGGGAGCTCCTCAGTCCTCTCGGGACCCAGTTCGTCCAACTCCTCGCCGCCGCGCCCGCCATCGCCTGCGCCGGGAGCGGCCGCCGCCAGTGCGTCGTGCTCGGCGGCGCCTGCGCGCTCTTCGCGCTCGTGCCCATGGGCCCCGGCGCGGGCGGCGCCGCCTCGCGCACGGGCACCTGCTGCGCCATCCTCGCCGTCGTCGTCACCGGCTACCTCACCACCGGCCGGGGGCACCGGCTGGCCCGCGAGCTGGAGCGCACCAAGGAGATCGCGGCCACCGCCCAGCGTGCCCTGCTGCGCCCGCTGCCCTCCCGCGTCGACGGCATCGCCCTGGCCGGCGGGCACCTGTCCGCCAGCGAGGGCGCCCTGGTCGGGGGCGATCTGTACGAGGTGCTCGCCACCCCGCACGGCGTGCGCGCCGTCATGGGGGACGTGCGCGGCCACGGCCTGCCCGCGCTCGGCACCGTCGCCGCCCTGCTGGGCAGCTTCCGCGAGGCCGCCCACGACGAGCCCGAACTCCCCGGCGTCCTGTGCCGGCTGGAGCGGGCCCTCCACCGTCATCTCGCCGACCGCGGCCCCGTGAGCCACTCGCCCCCGCCCGACTCCCGGCTCGACGCCGAGGAGTTCGCCACCGTGCTGCTGCTGGAGATCCGCGCCGACGGCGAGGTCGTGGCCCTCAACTGCGGCCACCCCTGGCCGCACCGGCTGCCCGCCGCCGTCGGCGCCGAGCGCCCGGCGCTCGCGCTGGCCCCCGGTGACCCCATGCCGCCGCTGGGCATGTTCCCGCTGCCCGCCGAGCCGCCCCTGCTCCGGCTGACCCGGCTGCTGCCCGGTGACGCCCTCGTGCTGCACACCGACGGCGCCGAGGACGCCCGGGACGCGGCGGGCCGGTTCTTCCCGCTGACCCGCGCCCTCGGCCAGGCCGCGCACGGCACGGCGGCCGCCCCCGAGGCCGTCGTCGCGCACGTCAGGGCCGCCCTGCTGCGGCACACCGGCGGTGTCCTCGGCGACGATCTCGCCCTGCTCGTCCTGCGCAACGACCGCGTCCCCCTGCCCGAGCGGGAACAGCACGCGCTGGCCCGTTCCTGCCCGCACGGCTGACGTGCGCGGGCGGTGGCCCGTTCACACCCCGTGCGAAGGGATCTCCACTAGCCTGATTCCACCGAGCGCACCGGAGGGCAGGATGGAGCCCAACACACTCCTCGACGCCGTCCTCGACGAGGCGGGGATCTCCCACGCCGCACTGGCCGCCCACATCAACGCGGCGGGCCGGGCCCGGGGGCTGGCACTGCGGTACGAACACACCGCCGTGGCCCGCTGGCTGAAGGGCCAGCGTCCCCGGGGCCAGGTACCGGATCTGATCTGCGAGGTTCTCGGCGAACGGCTGCACCGCGCGCTGACCCTCGACGACATCGGCCTCGGCACCCCCGGCACCCCCCGGACCTCCGGCACCCCGCTGAACGGCTTCGTCGAGCGCGCCACCGCCCTGTGGCGCTCGGACGAACAGCAGCGCGAACACGTCGTCCGGGCCCCTGCCGTCACCGGTACCCCCGCCGTCATCCCGGTCTGGGAGTGGGAGAATCCGCCCGAGGACGCCGACGTCTCGCGGCGCGGGCTGACCCGGGTCTCCATGGACGACATCGAGATGCTGCGCGCGGCCCGCGCGCACTACGAGCAGATGTACCGCAAGGCCGGCGGCGTCGCGACCCGGGCCCGGGTCGTCGGCTTCCTCAACGCCGAGGCGGCGCCGCTGCTGCGCGGCAGCTACTCCGACGCCATGGGACGCCAGCTGCACCGGGCGACCGGCGGGCTCGTCGCCGTCGCCGGGATCTGCGCCTACGACTCCGACGCGCACGGACTCGCCCAGCGCTACTTCCACCAGGCGCTGCGGCTCGCCAAGGCCAGCGGGGACCGCGGTCTGGGCGCCTATGTGATCGCACTCCTCGTCAATCAGTCGCTCTTCATGGGGGAGTACCGGCAGGCGGTCGCCTTCGCCGAGTCGGCGCTCCGCGCCGCGGGGGCGAACATCACCCCGGCACTCGCCGCCGATCTCTACGCCATGCAGGCCAAGGCCTACGCACGGCTCGGTGACGGTGCCGGGGCGCTCGGCTGCATCCGGCGCGCCGAGGCCGCCGCCGAGCGCATCCACCGTGGCCAGGAACCCGCCGAGACCGGCTATGTCCAGCCCGGTCTGGTGAACGTACAGGTGGCGGAGGCGCTGCTCAGCCTCGGCGACCTCGGACCCGCCCGTGAGCACGCGGACCGGGCCGTCGACACGCCCGCGCACGACCGGGGCCGTGTCCACCGGCTCGCCATGCTCACGCACATCGAGCTGCGTCAGGGAGACGCGGACAAGGCGGTGGCCACCGCACGGGAGATGACCGAGCAGGCGAGAGGCATGGAATCGCAGCGTCTACGGGACCGGCTCCGGGCGGTGCGCGAGCACCTGATCGAAAGCGGGTGCGCGGCCACGGCCGAGGCCGCGGAGATGATCGACGGGGCGCTGCGTGTGCCCTTGTGAGAGGTGTGACTCCGTTGTGAGGACAGCGCCCGGTAGGTGGCCACCTCGGCGGAAGGTGGCAGACACGTGCGTTGGAAGAATCTCAGGGAGCTGACCGTCTACGAGAACCGGTGGTTCCGGGTCAATCTCGCGGATGTCGAACTCCCCGACGGCCGTCACCTCGATCACTTCCTCATCCGGCTGCGGCCCGTCGCCGTGGCGACGGTGGTCAACGCGGCCAATGAGGTCCTGCTGTTGTGGCGGCACCGCTTCATCACCGACAACTGGGGCTGGGAACTGGCGGCCGGCGTCGTCGAGGACGGCGAGGAGGTCGCCGACGCCGCGGCCCGTGAGATGGAGGAGGAGACCGGGTGGCGGCCGGGGCCGCTGAGGCATCTGATGTCCGTCGAGCCGTCCAACGGTCTCACCGACGCCCGGCACCACATCTACTGGACCGACGAGGCCGAGTACATCGGCGACCCGGAGGACGGCTTCGAGTCGGACCGCCGCGAGTGGGTGCCGCTCAAGCTCGTCCCCGACATGATCGCCCGCGGAGAGGTGCCGGCCGCGAACATGGCCGCCGCCCTGCTGCTCCTGCACCACATCCGCCTCGGCTGACCGGCTCCCCGCGCCCCGTAAGGGGCGCGGGGCTGCCTCACTGTGCGACTCCGCCGCGTGGGCGCCACAAGCCACGCCGGGCCCGCAGACGAAGCGACCTCACCGCCCAGCCGCTTGCCACACAGCAAGCGCCAGCGCAGCGACCCCGGTGAGCGCCGCCAGCGACGGCAGCGGCCATTTGCCGTGCTCCAGGGCCCGTACCCGCTCGGCCACCTCGGAGAGATCCCGCTCTGCCTGCTCACTGCGCTGCGCGAGCAGCGCGAGGTGGCCGTCGATGCGGACGACGCCGACATCGAGGCTGCGCCGAAGCTCCGCGAGCTCGGCCGCCTTCGCGGCGTGCTCGGGATGGATGGTCACGTTCCGTACCCCTTCCGGAAGAGTGCTGCGCTTGCCGATGAGTCGAGTCAATCGCGTGGCCAGGCGGAAGGGGAGCGTGTGCGGAGGGTGAGTGCGGGTCAGCGGCGCACACCCCGTGTGAAGGGGGCGCGCCGCCGTCACGCTCAGTAGGTGTAGAAGCCGGAGCCGGTCTTGCGGCCCAGGCGGCCCGCGTCGACCATGCGCTGGAGCAGCGGGGGAGCGGCGTACAGCGGCTCCTTGTACTCCTCGTACATCGAGTACGCGACCGAGGCCACCGTGTCGAGGCCGATGAGGTCGGAGAGCTTGAGCGGGCCCATGGGGTGGGCGCAGCCCAGCTCCATGCCGTTGTCGATGTCCTCACGGCTGGCGATGCCGGACTCGAACATCCGGATCGCCGAGAGCAGATACGGGATGAGCAGGGCGTTGACGACGAAACCGGAGCGGTCCTGGGCCCGGATCGCGTGCTTGCCCAGGACGTTCGAGACGAGCGCGTCGGCGCGCTTGATGGTCTCCTCGCTGGTGGTCAGCGCCGGGATCAGCTCCACGAGCTTCTGCACCGGGGCCGGGTTGAAGAAGTGGATGCCGATGACCCGGTCCGGGCGGGAGGTCGCCACGGCCAGCTTCACCAGCGGGATGGAGGAGGTGTTGGAGGCCAGGATCGCGTCCGGGCGGGTCACCACCTGGTCCAGGACCTGGAAGATCTCGGTCTTGACCTGCTCGTTCTCGACCACCGCCTCGATGACGAGATCACGGTCGGCGAACTCGCCGAGGTCCGTGGTGAAGCTCAGCCGCGCCAGGGCCGCGTCCCGCTCCTCCTCGGAGATCTTGCCGCGTTCGGCGGCCTTCTCCAGGGAGTTGACCAGCCGGGTGCGGCCGAGTTCCAGGGCCTCGCCGGTGGTCTCGGCGACCTTGACCTCCAGGCCCGACCGGGCACACACCTCCGCGATGCCCGCGCCCATCTGGCCGCAGCCGACCACACCGACGCGTGTCACGTCTGCCACAGTGTCCGTCACATCGTGCCTTTCGCTGATCTTCGTCGACGGGCGGGTTGCCGAAGGTCGTCGGCGCCGCCTTGGGAAAAGACGTTACTCCGCCACGTACGGTGCCGAAGGGGCCGGGGCGGGCATGCTTGAGCGCACAGGGCGTACAACCCGGAAAGGGGACGCGCATATGGGACGTTTGAGCCGAAGAGGGTTCACCGTGGCCGCCGCCGGAGCGATGACGGCCATGCTGGCGTCCGGCGAGAGCGGGGCGCTGGAGAGCGCGCCGTCGACCGGCGGCACCGACCGGAAGCGTGAGTTCCGGGGGATGTGGGCCGCCACCGTCGCCAATGTCGACTGGCCCTCCCGCCCCGGTCTGACCCCCGAGCGGCAACGGGCCGAGCTGCTCGCGCTGTTCGACGCGGCCGTCGCCCGCCGTCTCAACGCCGTCCTGCTGCAACTGCGTCCCACGGCGGACGCCTTCTGGCCCTCCCGCTACGAGCCGTGGTCGGAGTATCTGACCGGCGTCCAGGGCCGGTCACCCGGCTGGGACCCGGTGGCCTTCGCGGTCCGCGAGGCCCACCGCCGCCGCCTGGAGCTGCACGGCTGGTTCAACCCGTACCGGGTCGCCAACCACACCGACCCGGGCCGGCTGGTGCCCACCCATCCCGCACGTGTCCACCCCGACTGGGTGCTGCCCTACGGCGGCAAGCTCTACTACAACCCGGGCCTGCCCGAGGTTCGCCGCTTCGTCCAGGACGCCATGCTGGACGCCGTCTGGCGCTACGACCTCGACGGCGTCCACTTCGACGACTACTTCTACCCCTATCCGGTCGCCGGCGAGACCTTCGACGACACCGCCGCCTACGAGCGCTGGGGCGGCGGCTTCCCCGACCGCGCCGCCTGGCGGCGCGACAACATCGACCGGCTGGTGCGGGAGACGCGCGAGCGCGTCCGGCGGCGCAAGCGGCACGTGCGGTTCGGCATCAGCCCGTTCGCCGTCTGGCGCAACAAGAGCACCGACCCGCGCGGCTCGGACACCCGGGCCGGGGTGCAGACCTACGACGACCTGTACGCCGACACCCGCCGCTGGGCCCGGGAGGGCTGGATCGACTACATCGTGCCGCAGGTGTACTGGCACATCGGTCATCCGGCGGCCGACTACGCCGTGCTGGTGCCGTGGTGGGCCGAGACCGTGCGCGGCACCGGGACCCGCCTCTACATCGGCGAGGCGCTCTACCGCGCCGGCGACCCCGCCCAGCCCGCGCCGTGGCAGGACCCGGCCGAGCTCTCGCGCCACCTCACCCTCGACCGGGAGCATCCGGAAGTCCAGGGCAACGTCTACTTCTCGGCCAAGCACGTGGCCGCCGACCCCATCGGGGCCATGACGCGCGTGGTCAGGGACCACTACCCCCACCGCGCGCGCCCGCCGCGTTAGGGCCGGCGGCATGCGTCCGGCCGGCCGCGTCCAGCGACGTCAGAGCCGGTCGCTCGCCTTGCGGTGGTCCACCACGGAATCGGGGCCGGGGGACATGATCGTCTCGTGTCCGTCCTCGGCGCGGACGCGGTACGGCGGCGAACCCTGCGGGCCGAGCACCTCCACGATCTCCACGACGTGGTCGTGCTGACCGACCACCCTGCCGTGCACCACCAAACGGTCGCCCTTGCTCGCATGCATCGACGGTGATCCTTCCGATCGAGGTACGAACATCCACTGGGATCGCCTCCCAGTCTAGGGTTGGCCCGCCGGATATGTCCCGCTCAGGCGCGCGATTCAGGAGCGCGACCGCTGGGTCACCGCGATGCAGACCAGCACGGCCACGGCGGCCAGCGGCGCGGCCGGCGTCAGCCTTTCGCCGAGCAGCAGCACGGACCACACCAGGGTGAGCAGCGGTTGCGCCAACTGGAACTGGCTGGCCCGGGGGACACCGATCGCGGCCATGCCGCGGTACCAGACCATCATGCCGACGACCTGCGTGCCCACCGCCAGCCACGCCAGGCCCGCGATCGCGTGCCCGGTCAGGTGCACCGGCTCGACGGACAGCGCGACGGCCGTCCCGGCCGCGGAGAGCGGCAGGCACAGCACCAGCGACCACGCGTTGACCTGCCAGCCCGGCATCTCGCGCGACAGCCGGCCGCCCTCCGCGTAACCCGCCGCGCACACCAGCAGCGCGACGAACAGATACAGGTCCCCGGTGGTCGGCGCGCCGCCGCTCTGCTGCACGGCGAAGACGATCACCACGACGGCCCCGGCCACCGCCGCCGCCCAGAAGGTCCGCGAGTGCCGGGTGCCCGTGCGGACGGCCGAGTACGCGGCCGTCGTGATCGTCCTGATGTCGGCCTCGCAGTTCTTCACCCAGCGCCAGCTGATGACGAAGAACGTCGACCTCACGGTGAAGACGCCGTTCATGCAG
>NZ_JBFAPH010000125.1:0-17146 GCF_040675635.1 Streptomyces sp. NPDC049577 | reverse complement strand
TGACGGCTTCGTACTTGACTGGGGGTCAAGGGGTCGTGGGTTCAAATCCCGCCGTCCCGACTTGTGATTTACGCAGGTCAGAGGCCGTTCTCGCAGAGATGCGAGGGCGGCCTTTCCGGTGTTGTGTCGGCTTGTGGTCGCAGGGCGGTCGCAGTGCCGGGATCGGTCGTGGGGGAGTGGTCGGCCGGTCGGCCTGGGTCCGGGGTGGCGGTTCCCGCGATCGCGTGCGACCACATCGACGTCAACGCGGCCTCTGACCTACGGGGATCCCTTGGCGGGCGACAAGGGGACTGGCCTTCGGCGCCGGATCCATGCCCACCGCCCTCGCCCTTCCCCGCGTCCTCACCAGAGTCAGCGACCGTGTGGTCATGCTGTTCGCCGCGTCCGCACTGCCCGCGGTGCTGGGTCGCTGCCGCCGCACTGACCGCCACGGCTCATCGGCGACGGCGGGTTCGCCCCCAACCGCCCCGCAAAGGCGACCTCGACGCCTACGCCGGCAAGCTGCCCTCGGCGCCTTACCCTGAGCCGAGGGTCTGCGGGCACGTGCGCCGGGAGTGCGGGAGGCGCTTGGTCACGCCCCGTGGGTGGGCCCGGTACCTGGGGGTGTGAGGTGTGCGCGCTTGGCCGTGCGGTCGTCGCCCGAGGAGCGGCCCCGTAGGCGGCGGGTGATCCAGGGCCCGAGGAAGTCGGCGGCCCAGCGCAGTTCGGCGGCGCCGGCGCGCCAGCCGGTCGGCTGCGGGATGGTGGGGGTGGGCAGGGGGTGGGTCCAGGAGTCGTCGCTGCCGGGCAGGGCGATGGCGTGGGCGACGGCGTCGGCGATGCGTTGGTGGCCGAGGGGGCTGGCGTGCAGGCGGTCGGTGCTCCACAGGCGGGGGTCGGTGACGACGGCGTGGTGATCGGTCTCGGCGACGGCGACGCCGTGCCGGTGTGCGGCCTGACGGATGCGGTGGTTGAGGGCGGTGACACGGTGGCGTACGGGCCGGGCCAGTGGGGTGATGCGGGCGACGTCGGGGAAGGTGAGGGTGGCGACGCGGGTTCCCTGGGCGGTGAGTGCGGCGAACATCGCCTCCAGGTGGCCGGCGACCTCGTCGGCGTCGAAGCGGGGCCGCAGCAGGTCGTTGACGCCGGCCACCACCGTCGCGAGGTCCGGTCGCAGGGCGAGCGCGGGGGCGAGTTGTTCGGCGTGGACCTGCCCGGCGAGGCGGCCTCGGACAGCCAGATTGGCGTACAGCAGACCGGAGTTGTGGCGGGCCATGTGTTCGGCGAGGCGGTCGGCCCAGCCGCGCAGCCCCGTCACGTCGTCGCCGTCGCCGACGCCTTCGGTCTGGCTGTCGCCGAGGGCCACGTACCGCGAGAAGGGAAACTGCGTGCCGGGCATGGCGGGGCCTCTGTTTCGGTGAGTGGGCGGGGGAAGGGCGGTTCCCGAGGCGTCACGTCCCTGATGGGGCGGGTTCCCCGTCACGTGTCGCTGCCGCGCGTCGTTCGAGGATGCGGAGCGCGGTCTCGCCCCACTGGATGTTCTCCTTCTCGAAGGCCATGCCGCGCAGCAGGGTCAGGTACGGCCCGACGCGTTCGGCCTGTGCGCAGTACTCGTCCTCCGTGCGCCCCTTGAGGAGGCGTTCCTTGAGCCGTTCGTAGCGGGCGAGCTTTGCCGAGGCCCACTCCATGCGTTCGGCGATCGCCGCTCGTACGGCCTCGATGTCGCCCACGTCCGCGCACTGCACCTTGACCAGCAGCTCGTCGCGGATCGTCGTCGGCTTGCCCGGCGGCTCGGCGACGTAGGAGCGCACGGCCTCCATTCCGGCTTCGGTCAGCGAGAAGAGCCGCTTGTTCGGCCGGCGCTCCTGTTCGACGACTCGGGCGGAGATGAGCCCCTCGCTCTCCATGCGTTCGAGCTCCCGGTAGAGCTGCTGAGGGGCGGCCATCCAGAAGTTCGCGACGGAGGCGTCGAAGCCCTTGGCCAGGTCGTAGCCGGACGCCTCTCCTCCAAGGAGGGCGGCCATCACCGCGTTGCGCAATGCCATGAGAGCAGGGTACGGCATTGTTGACTAGTCATGTATTTGATTATTCGGCGCATTGTCGTCGCCTCCTCTGCAAGGGGGTGGACAGGGATGCGGGGGCAGCCATAGCCTCCGACGCGCCTATTCAACTAATTGACTAGAGGTGATGTCGTGCACCCGTTCCGCCAGGCCGTCGAGAACCGTGACGAGGCCGCCATCGAAGCTCTCCTCGCCGAGAACGTCGTCTTCACCAGCCCTGTCGCCTTCAAGCCGTACCCGGGCAGAGCGATCACCGCGGCGATCCTGCGCGGGGTGATGCGGGTCTTCGAGGACTTCACCTACGTGCGGGAGATCGCGAACCCGGACGGCCGCGACCACGCCTTCATCTTCACCGCGACTGTCGACGGCAAGCAGATCCAGGGCTGCGACTTCCTCCACTTCGACGAGGAGGGGAAGATCGACGACTTCACCGTCATGGTCCGCCCGCTGTCCGCCGCCCAGGCGCTCGCCGAGGCCATGGGGGCACAGTTCGACCGGATCGCCCGCGAGGCCACGCAGGCCACGCAGGCCACGCAGGCCACGCAAGCCACGCAGGCTTCGGGGAGCGGAGAGACGGCCGAGGCATGAGCGACGTCGACGCCGTCGTCGGGGCCGGCAACGCCGGCCTCACCGCCGCCACCCTCCAGCGCGCCGGGCTGCGCACCCTGCTCGTCGAGCGGCACAACGTGCCGGGCGGCTGCGCCACCTCTTTCCGGCGCGGCCGGTACGAGTTCGAGTTCGCCCTGCATCAGTTGTCCGGGGTCGGCCTCCAGCCCCGCACGTCCCGGCCACTGGGACCTGACCGTCCGTCGGGTCCCCGGCGGACGGATCAGCAACCACCTGGTCGACACCGTGAAGGCCGGCGACACCCTCGTCACCACCGGCCCGATGGGCACCTTCCACCACAACCCGCTCTTCCACGGCGACGACGTCGTCTTCCTCGCCGAAGGCTCCGGCGTCGCCCCCGCAATGAGCATGATCCGCGACATCGCCGACCACGGACTCGACCGCCGCTTCCACCTCCTCTACGGCTCACGCTCCGCCGACGACATCCTCTTCCGCAAGGAACTCGACGCGCTCGCCGCGGACCACCCGAACATCCGCGTCGGCCACGTCGTCGCCGACCCCGGTCCGCGATGGCGGACCGGCCGGCTTCCTCACCGCCGGTCTGATCAAAGCCCTGGCCGGGCCGCTCGACGGACGGATGGTGCACGTGTGCGGGCCCCAGGCCCTCTACCCGTACGCGCTCACCCAGCTCGCGGAACTCGGCCACCCGCCCCGCCGGATCCGCTTCGAGGCCAACGGTGCCCCCGCCGACCCGGCGACGCAGCCGCACTGGCCGGCGGACACGGCCCCGGACGCCGAGGTCACCGTCACCGCCCGCGGCCGCATCTTCCGTACCCGCCGCGACCGGCCGCTCCTCGACGCCCTGGAGGACCAAGGAATCCGCCCCGAGGCCGCCTGCCGCTCCGGCGAGTGCAGCCTGTGCCGCGTACGGGTCGTCAAGGGGACCGTCCACGCCGCCCAGGAAGCCCGACTGCGGCTCTCCGACGAGAAGTTCGGCTACACCCACTCCTGCGTCGCCTACCCGATCACCGACGTCGAACTCGACGCCTGAACCCCCACTACGGTGCCCGGTCTCCGCCCGCCGGGCGCCTACCCCAGGCTGTGCGCGGCGTCATTGCGTGCCACAGCGCGTCAATCCGTAAGGCCGCCGCGTCGCCGGACGCGGCGGCCCCGGCCGGTCCGCCCAAGGAGCCGCACCGTGCCAAAGATCGACGCACCGACCATCGCCCAACTGCCCGGCCTCGCCGCGCACGCCTTCGGCCCGCGCGCAGCCCTCCGGTACAAGCGAGACGGAGCTTGGCATGCCGTCACCTACCGGCGGTCCGTACCGTCCTGTGCGACAGCTCGGCCAGGCCCGAGGCCGCCGCCGCGTGCCCCGGGGTCAGAACGGTGATCGCCTTCGAGGACGAGGCCCCGGCCGGGTGCCGCACCCTTGCCGAACTGCGCAGCGCGGCGCCCGGGGACACCGACCGGCGGCTCCTCGACGACATCGCCCACGGAATCGGGACCGGCGATCTGTCCGCCGCCCCCTCGCTCAAGATCCGCCGTAACCAGGTCGCCACCCGCTACGCCGACCTCGTCGACACGCTGTACGGCAGGTCCTGACCCGCGGCCGGCCTGCCGTCACGCGGACGGGACCGGTTCCGCGGCCGACGGCACCGCCCGTGGCCTGCGATGCAGGCCACGGCGGTCGTAGAACCAGGTCGCTCCGAACCCGAAGCCGAGCCCGCCGACGAGCGCCAGGCCGGTCATCACCCAGGCCCGGGTCAAGCCCGCCGCCCCCTGAGCGTCGAAGTAGAGGATCGACCGGACGCCACCGGTGATCTGCCGCAGCGGCTCGAACTGCGCCAGCCCGCGGTAGAAGCCGGGAAGCGCCTCGACGGGCGTGGTGGCGCCCGCCGAGGGGACCGCCATCGCGATGAACACCATCGTCACGAGCAGCATCCCCGGCGTGCCGAAAGCGGCCAGCAGCGCCAAGGCGCCGACACCGACCGCGGCGACCACACACACCGACAGCAGCCACAGCTGAGGCAGATGCGCCGCGTCCATCCCCAGGACACCCACGGCGGCGCCCATGATCAGACTGCCCATCACCAGCGACAGCCCGAGCATCAGCGTGGCGGCCACAGCGAAGGTGTGCACCCGCGAGGCCGCCACCAGAGGCCGCTGGCGGCGCCACGGCCCCAGGTCGCTGTGCCCGTACCCGAGCGCGGCGTCCACCTGGCTGTGCAGCACGTTCGCCCCGAGCATGCCCGAGACGACCAGGATCAACGCGTAGTAGAAGGCCGTCAGCCCCATGCCACTGTGGCTGCCGAGCGGGTGCCCGTCCTCCACCTGGACACTCACCGGATCAGCCAGCAGCAGCCTCTGTGCCGCACTGGCGGAAGGCTGCCCGGCGCCGGTGCGCGTCAGCTGCTGCCCCAGCGCCGAGGACGCGGCGTGTGCCGCCTTCTGCGATGCCTGACTGGCCATGGAGGACCCCAGACTGCCCGCCGACTGATTCGTCAGAACCGTCAGCACCGGCCGAGCCGGACTCCGGCCGCCCGGAGCCGTCAGGCCGGTGATCGAGGCCGTGAAGTTCTTCGGAACCACCAGGGCGCCGTACAGCTTGCCCTGCGCCAGCAGCTCATCGGCTTGGACGCGGTCGACACGCTGCCAGGCGATCTTGCCGTCCGTCGGGGTCGCGGCGATCTTGTCGGTCACCTCGTCGCCCATCCGGACGGACCCTCCGCCGGCAGTTCCACCCTGGTCCGCGTTCACCAAGCCGACCGGGAGGTTCCGCAGGTGCCCCGGTGGGTCGACGTTCGCCCCCAGGTACAGCAGTGCGAACGCCAGCGACACCAAACCCAGGATGACCCCTGATCCGACCCACAGACCACGCTCGCGCAGCACCCGCCGTACCTGGGGCCAAGGGACATGAGACATCTCGGACAAGGAAACCTCCGGAGTGGTGCGCCTGGCACACCCATCTGCCAGTAATCAACAATATGAGTATACGTGTAGTTGACTATAACGCACGGTTGCGCAGCGGACAGGTAGATCTACCGTCCGTGACCACCGGGGGTGGCAAGCCGTTCCATGCGGTACTTGCCGCCATCACACCTCGTGGGCGGAGCGCAGGAGGTGGTCGCGCACCAACGTGACATGCGGATTCATCGACGAGCCGGGGCGCTGGACCAGGAAACCGGTGTTGATCGGCGGGTCGTCCGGCTCGTTCAGGAGCACAAGAGCACCTGAGAGCAGATCGTCAGCGCACAGGTAGCGCGGCAGCACGCTGAACCCGGCGCCGCCGACGACGGCCTCTTTGACCGCCCTCAGGTCGGGCACGGTGACGGTCGGATTGCAGGTCAAACGCCTGTCGAAGACGTGACGCCAGTAGCGGCGGACGATCGGTACGTCCTCGGCATACGAGACGAGTGGCACCCCGTGCAGCACAGCGGGTCCCTCGGTTGCCAGGCGCGAGCCGATCCGTTCGGCCCATGCGGGTGCGGCGACCAGGACGAACTCCTCGTCGGCCAGCGGCACGGAGGCGAGCGCGCGGCCGCGTGGGCGCAAGGTGGCCACCACCAGGTCGTGGCGACCGGCGCGCAGCGCGTCCAGCAGGTCGTCGGTGAGGCCGAACGCGATGCGCAGGCGCACGCCCTTGCCGACGAGCGGGGCGAGCGTCGGCATCACGCAGTGCGTGAGGTACTCGGCAGGCCCGGCCAGATGAACGGGCTCCGCGTCACCCTCGCCGAAAAGTGCGCCGGCGCCGCTGACGGGTCCGAGAGCGTCCAGCGGCTCCATGACGCGCGCGGCCAGCTCGTCCGCGAACGGGGTCGGCGCGACACCGCGTGACAGCCGCTCGAACAGCTCCCGTCCCAGCCGGCTCTCCAGAGAGCGGATCTGTGTCGTCACCGTCGGCTGGGACAGGCCCAGCATGCGGGCGCCCGCGGTGAAGGCGCCGGCCCGGTACACCGCGAGGAACGTGCGCAGCAGATTCAGATCGAGAAGGCCGCTGCCGTGGGCCGGCGGCATTCCCGGCTGCCCATTGGATTTCCTATCTCTCATATGGAGGAGCCTATTGGCCTCCGATGGATGAGGGTTTTACCTTCGACGACATCGCCGCACTGACGCACTGAGTGCGAAGTGTCAGAGCTCCGAAAACGTCAGAGAGGCGGCGACATACCGTTCCCGATCCTGTACGGCCTGTACGGATCCGCACCCTCGGAGAACCCCTCATGTCGAAGATCCTCTTCGTCGTCACCGGCGCCGACCACTGGACGCTGGCCGACGGCACGAAGCACCCCACCGGTTTCTGGGCCGAGGAGGCGGTCGCCCCGTACGAGGCTTTCAAGGCGGCCGGCCACGAGATCGTCGTCGCCACCCCCGGCGGCGTCGTGCCCACCGTCGACAAGGGCAGCCTGGCGCCCGCCGTGAACGGCGGCGAGGAAGGCGCCGCCAAGGTCGCGGCCACCCTCGCATCGTTCACCGAGCTGCAGTCCCCGATCCGCCTGGAGGACGTGAACCTCGACGACTATGCCGCCGTCTTCTACCCCGGTGGTCACGGCCCCATGGAGGACCTCGCCGTCGACGCCACCTCCGGCGAGGTGCTGACCCTGGCGCTGGAGTCCGGCAAGCCGCTCGGTGTCGTCTGCCACGGCCCGGCCGCGCTGCTCGCCGCCACGAAGGCCGACGGCACGAACTCCTTCCAGGGCTACGACGTGGCCGCGTTCACCAACGAGGAGGAGGCCCAGGGCGGCTTCGCCGACAAGGCGAAGTGGCTGCTCCAGGACCGCCTCACCGAGGCCGGCGTGAACGTCCGGGCAGGCGAGCCGTGGGCGCCGAACGTGGTCGTCGACCGCAACCTGGTCACCGGCCAGAACCCGGCCTCCTCCGCCCCGCTCGCCGCCGAGCTGCTCAAGAAGCTGGCCTGAGCGACATGGGCACCGGCCGGCTCGACGAGGTCCTCGACGCGACGTACGACTGCCTGACCAGGTACGGCGTGCAGCGCACCACGATGGACGACATCGCCGCCACCATGGGCGTGTCCCGGTCCGCGGTCTACCAGTACGTCCGCAGCAAGGACGACGCCTTCCGGCGGCTCGCCGGGCGCCTGCACGAGCAGGCGCTCGTGCGGGCCCACCGGGCAGCGGCCGACACCACCCTCCCGTACGCCGCCCGCATCCAGGGCGTCCTCGCGGCCAAGCTCGAACTCGTCCTCGAGCTGCACGGGGACTCACCGCACACGGCCGAACTCCTCGACGACAAGGCACGCCTCTTCGGCGGGATCTGCTCCGCCTTCACCGCCGACCTGCGCCGCCTGCTCACCGGTCTCTTCGCCGAAGCGGGCACTGTCGAAGAGGTCGAACCCGCCGAGGCCGCAGACATCTGCATCGCTCTCGTCATCGGCCTGGAAGGCGCGACAGCCGCGCAGCACTTGCTGCCACTGGCATCCGATGCCCTTGCGGCCGGCCTCCTCGGCATACCTGTCTCCACCGCGTACCTGTCTCCACCGTGACCGCGGGCAGCTGACTTCCCCGTCCGCCTCTCACACCGCACCCCTCCTTAGGATCGTCATGCCCTTTTCCAGCCGTGAATGGCACCTCGTCGCCCGCCCCCTCGGCGAGCCCAGGACCTCCGATGTCGCGCTCGAGACGGCCACCGTGCCCGACCCGGGCCCCGGCCAGGTCGTCGTCCGCAACGACTACCTCTCCGTCGACCCCTACATGCGCGGGCGCATGAACGAAGGCGAGTCGTACATCCCGCAGTTCGAGCTGGGTGAGGCCATGACCGGCTCCGCCGTCGGCACCGTCGTCGCCTCGCACGCCCCCGAGGTTCCGGTGGGCGCGACCGTCACCCACTTCCTCGGCTGGCGCGAGTACTCCCTGCTGGGCGCCTCCGATGTTCAGATCGTCGACATCGGCCTCGCGCCCGCCCAGGCATACTTGGGCGTCCTCGGCACCACCGGCCTGACCGCCTGGGCCAGCCTCAAGGAGGTTGCCCCGGTCAAGGAAGGCGACGTCGTCTTCATTTCCGGTGCCGCGGGCGCGGTGGGCTCCGTCGCCGGCCAGTTCGCCCGCAAGCTCGGTGCCTCGCGCGTCATCGGATCGGCCGGTGGCCCGGCCAAGACCAAGCGGCTGACCGAGGACTTCGGCTTCGACGTCGGCCTGGACTACCGCGCGGGCGACATCGCCGGGCAGCTCGCCGCTGCCGCCCCCGACGGCATCGACGTCTATCTCGACAACGTCGGCGGCGACCACCTCGACGCCGCCCTCCGGACCATGAACCTGCGCGGCCGCGTCGCCTTGGTGGGCGCCATCTCGATGTACAACGCCACCGAGCTGCCCGCGGGCCCGCCGCACCTGCCGCTCGCCATCGGCAAGCGCATCAACCTGCGCGGCATGAACGTCAGCGACCACTTCCACCTCGTGCCGGACTTCGCCCAGAAGGTGGGCGGCTGGCTCGCGGACGGCTCCCTCGTCGCCGATGAGACGGTTGTCGACGGCATGGAGAACGCCTTCGAAGCCTTCCAGGCCATGATGCGCGGTGCCAACACCGGCAAGATGCTCGTCCGCCTCCCGCAGGGCTGACCCCGCCAGGCCCCTGAACGCCGGCCGGTGGGCACACCCCCCAGCCCACCGGCCGGCTCCCCACCCTCCTGCGGACTCCCCATCAAGAGCCGCATGTCCGCGCCGGGCGATCTCCTGACGGGTGCCGGTGAGGAGGCCGCGCGACCGCGTGAGCTGTTCGTGACACCATGCGAGCGGCCTGGTGCGCCTGGTGCGCCTGGTGCGGAACGCGGAACCACTCGGCCGTCGCCGGGACAGACGACGACCTGGAGCACCTGGAGGAGTCGACCGCGCCGCCTCAAACCGTCCAGCACAGTCCCCAAGGATCCACCATATTCAGCCGTGTCGTGTCCGTGCGCATCAAGCCGGACGTACGCGAGGACTGCCTCGCCGCCATCACCGCCAACGGGGAAGCCCCGGTCCGGGACGAGCTCGGCTGCATCCGCTTTGAGCTGTGCGACGACCGCGAGGACGAAAGCCTCTTCCTCCAGGAGGTGTACGCCGACGCGGAGGCCGCAGAGGCGCACCGCTCCACCCCGCACTTTCTCGCCTGGCGCCAGGCCGCCGACCCGTACGTCGAGCCCGGCAGTCAGGTCAACCACAGCGCCGACCTGCTGGTCAGCGCCTGCTGAGCCACAACAGGAGTACCATCGCAATGTCTGACACCGAAGCCCTCGTCGCGTCGCTGCGGGCCACGTTCCGCTCCGGCAGGACCAAGCCTCTCGCCTGGCGCCGCGCTCAACTGACTGCGCTGCGCGCCTTGTTCACCGAGAACCGGGGCGCCATCGCCGACGCCCTCCACGCCGATCTGCACAAGCCGCGGCACGAGGCGTACGCCGCCGAGGTCGACTTCCCGATCCGCGAAATCGAGCACACCCTCGCCCACCTGGAGAAGTGGCTCGCCCCCGAACCGCTCGGCGCCCAGTCCCTGACCGGGCTGCCGGAGGGCACGACCGCCGCAACCCACTACGAACCGCTGGGCACCGTTCTCGTCATCGCGCCCTGGAACTACCCGGTCCAGCTGTCGCTCGTCCCCGTCGCCGGGGCGCTCGCCTCCGGCAACACCGTCGTCCTCAAGCCGAGCGAACTCGCCCCCGCCACCTCGGCACTGATGGCCCGCCTCGTACCGGAGTACCTCGACCGGGACGCGGTCGCCGTCGTCGAGGGCGCCGTGCCCGAGACCACCGAGCTCCTCGCCCAGCGCTTCGACCACATCTTCTACACGGGCAACGGAACCGTCGGCCGCATCGTGATGCGCGCGGCCGCCGAGCACCTCACGCCCGTCACCCTCGAACTGGGCGGCAAATCCCCGGTGTTCGTCGACAGCGACACCGACATCGACACCGTCGCGGCACGCCTCGCCGAGGCCAAGTTCCGCAACGCGGGCCAGACGTGCGTCGCTCCCGACTACGTCCTGACCGACCCGGCCACCGCCCAGCGCCTGGCAACCGCACTCGCCGAGGCCACGGAGCGCCTCTTCGGTAGCGACCCACAGACCTCGGACGCCTACGGGCGCATCGTCAATCAGCGCCACTTCGACCGGGTCGCCGCCCTGCTCGACTCCGGCACCGTCGCCTTCGGCGGCACGACCGACCGCAACGACGTCTACATCGCACCCACCGTCCTGACCGGCGTGCAGGCCGAGGACCCGGTCATGCAGGAAGAGATCTTCGGTCCCGTCCTGCCGATCCTCGAAGTCGCCGACCTGGACGAAGCCATCGCCTTCATCAACGACCGCGACAAGCCGCTGGCCCTGTACGGCTTCACCGAGAACGAGACCACGCGCGCCCGCCTCGCCGCCGAAACATCGTCCGGAGGCCTCGGATTCGGCCTGCCCATGGCCCACCTCCGCGTCCCCGACCTGCCCTTCGGCGGCGTCGGCGAGTCCGGCCTCGGCAGCTACCACGGCCCCTACTCCATCGCCACATTCAGCCACCGCCGCGCCCGACTCGACGTACCACTGAACTGACCCCACCACCGTCCACCCGGACCGGCCCCGCCCGTACCCCTCCACAGCGGGGCGCCGGCCTTCGCCCCAACGGCTTCCTGCCCACCTCCCGCGAATCAGCGCTTCCGGGCAGTGATCCACCACTGTGTGCCGAACCCGTGATCAGCGAAGTCCTGCCCAACGGCATCCTGGGAGGCTGACTCAAACTGGTCCCCGCCCGGCAGTTTGGCGGGGACCAGCCACGTCGGACTTCTGGGCCCACTAGTCGGCCTACCGGGCGGCCCTCATGGCAGGCCCCAAGCGTCGACAGGGGGAGAAGGAGAACAAGAGGTTGGTCGGCTGCCCCGGGGGAGTGCCTCCCGGGACCGTGCCGACGCGCCTCGCAGGTGGGTGCCGAGGGACCTGCCGGCGGCGAGCAGGGCCCGGAGGCCGGGGTGGGGGTAGCACTGGGTGGTCCGCAGTGATCCGTGTCCGGCGATGACGCGCAGGACTTGCGGAGGGACTCCCGTGTCGGCCATCCAGGTCGGGCCGGTGTGGATCCGCCGGGCTATCTTGCCCCTTGTGCCCTTGTCGATCCCTGACACCGGAGATCTCGCCGATCCGGGCGGCGGTATACGCGGCGAAGAGCACCACGTTGCCCAGTCCGGAATGGCCCATGGGACCGCTGCACCAGGGTGTCGGCCGGCGAGACGAGGGTGGGTGGGGTTCAGACGGTGGGGATGGTGCCGCCGTCGATGACGTGCTCGGCGCCGACGATGGCGGAGGCGCGGTCGGATGCGAGGAAGGCGACGAGTTCGGCGACTTCTTCAGGGCGGTTGGGGCGGCCCAGAGGGATGCCGCCGAGGGAGTCCATGAGCTGTGTCAGGGCTGCTTCGTGGGTGGTGCCGGCGTTCTTGGCGATGCGGGCGACGAGGTGCTCGGCGGCGGTGGTCTGGACGAAGCCGGGGGCGACGGTGTTGACGCGGACGCCGTGTGGGGCGACCTCGTTGGCCAGGCCCTTGCTGTAGGTGGTCAGCGCGGCCTTCGCGGCGGCGTAGGCGAGGGTGCCGTTCCACAGCGGCATGCGGCGCTGGATCGAGGAGACGTGGACGATGACGCCACGGCCGGCTTCGATCATGCCGGGCAGCAGGCCGCGGTCCAGGCGGACGGCGGCGAGGAGGTTGATGTTCAGCTCCTTGGCCCAGGCCTCCTCCGTGAGGGCCGCGTATCCGCCCGAGGGTGCTTCCGAGCCGCCCAGATTGTCGACCAGGATGTCGACGCCGCCCAGGCGGCGGAGGGCTTCCTCGACCACAGCCGCGGCCCCCTCAGGGGTGGCCAGGTCTGCGGTGATCATGTCCGAGGCGGCGATACCGTCAGGTCGGCGGCGCGCGGTCACCAGCACGGTGGCACCAGCCTGGGCCAGACGTCGCGCAACTGCCGCACCGACCCCTTTCGTGCCACCGGTGACCAGGGCGCGCCGGCCCTTCAGGGATTCACTGATTTCGCTGACGGGAGTGGTCATGACGAGTTCCGTTACCGGGTGCGGATGGGCGGGACCGCCGCGCCCATCGTTACTGCTGAAGCGGAAGCTGGCAGCTTCGACTTTAGCGGTGACCCTCCGGGTTCAGCGGTGACCCTCCGGGGGTGGACAACCTTGGCAAGCCGCATCAGGGCGGAAGACCTCGAATGCCCGCTGTCCACGACGGTTCAGCACGTCGGCGAGTGGTGGACGCCGCTGATCCTCCACGAGCCCTCGACGGCTACACCCGCTTCGACCTGCCGCGAGCGATGATTGACAGCTCCCACATCCGGGCGCTCGGGGGTGGCCCCCAGACCGGATGGAGCGCCGTCCACAGTTGATGCCGCCGGCGGCGATCAAGCCCATCCGGGGTAAGCGTGGCCGTTCTCGCAGCCGCCCGAGGGAGACCTACGCCGATCCGGCACCCGGGCAGCTGCCGCAGCCCGGCCGGTCGGGGGCACTTCACTTCTTGAGGAACTCCAGAAGGTCTTCATTGAAGCGCTCTTTGTCTCCTGGCACCAGGGCGATGCCGTGCGAGCCGCGTTCATAGACCTTCAGTTCGGCGTCCGCGATGAGCTGGGCGGACTTGCGCCCGGTGGCGTCGATCGGCACTACCTGGTCGTCGTCGCCGTGCACGATGAGCGTCGGGACATCGAACTTCTTGAGATCCTCGTGGAAGTCCGTCGTGCCGAAGGCGTCGACGCAGTCGACACCGCCCTCGATGGTCTGCGCCATGGCCATGTACCAGAAGGCGTCCTTGTTGCCCTGGGTGACCTTGTTGCCGTCACGGTTGGCGGAGAAGAAGCCGACCGCGGTGTCCTTCCAGAACTGCGACCGTTCTTTGATGATGCCCGCCTTGATGTCGTCGAAGACGGACTGCGGAACACCTTCCGGGTTGTCCGGACCCTGCAGCATCACTGGCGGAATCGCGGACAGCAGGACAGCGGAGCGGATCCGCCCGGTGCCATGGCGGCCGATGTAACGGGCGAGTTCGCCCCCGCCCATCGAGTGCGCCACGAGCGTCACGTCCCGCAGGTCAAGGCTTGTGAGGAGGTCGTTCAGGTCATCGGCGAAGGTGTCGAAGTCGTAGCCGTCGTACACCGGAGTCGAACGGCCATGACCGCGCCGGTCGTGCGCGATCCCGCGGTAACCCGCGTCAGCGACCGCCTTCAGCTGGTCCTGCCACGCGTCACCGTTGAGCGGCCAGCCGTGGATGAACACAACCGGCCGGCCACGCCCCCAGTCCTTGTAGAAGAGTTCGACACCGTCTCGCGTCGTGCAGATCGGCATTGTGCGTCCTTTCGCTGCAGCGAACGAGATCCCCACCCCGAGCATCACCCCGCACGCCATCGGACGCCAACCGAATCCCCACTCAGCGTAATGTCACGCCGGGGTGGCATCACTCAACGTGCCCGACGTCTCGGACCGGATTCCGAACAGAGGCGGCTCGAGCGCGTCGGCCCTCAGCAGTTATCCGGTGCAGCCGGGCGGGCAGGCACCCGTGTTCACGCCGTACAGTCTTGCCGTCGACCGTCACTGAAGTGCCGGTCTTCCGCCTGGTTCACGGGGTGTCGAGACCTCCATCGTCTTGGAAGAGCACGTCATTCGCCTGCGGCGTCCTCGGCTTCCCAGCGCAGCAGGTCGCCCGGCTGGCAGTCGAGTACCTCGCAGAGTGCGGCGAGCGTCGCGAAGCGCACCGCCTTGGCGCGGCCGTTCTTGAGTACCGCCAGGTTGGCGGGAGTGATCCCTATGCGGTCCGCGAGTTCGCCCACGGACATCTTCCGCCTGGCCAGCATCACGTCGATGTCGACGGCGATCGGCATCAGATCACCTCGTCCAGCTCGGCCTGCATCCGCGCCGCTTCGACGTCGCGGGCGACGGCCTGGGCGAGCAGCATCCGCAGCACGAGCACGATGAGTGCGACCCCCAGGATGGCCACCCCGATCCCGCCCATGATGAGGGTGACGCCCGGGTCGTCCCGCTGGCCCGGCGCATTGACGACCGTGACCGCGAACCACGCGAGGGCAGCCGCGACGATCGCGCCGATCACGCCGTCCACGTACCGGAAGGCGGCGTGGGAGAACACGGTTCCGCGTCGCACCATCGTCACCAGCCGCCATACACAGACCAGGGCGATCTGGGCCGTCCCGATGCCCAGGATCGTGACCACGCGCAGCGCGGTCAGCGGGAGCGACCCGTCCTCCGGGTCGCTCCCGCTGACCAACGCCCACGCCATCAACGCCTGCACGAACACGGTGCCGGTGAGCACCACCGCGAGCACGGCGCGCAGCGCACGCACGGTCAGCTTTCCCATGACTCATCCTTCCATCGAATTGCGATGGGAATCTATCGAGAATCGATAGGTTGAGCAAGGTCTGGGACGGAGGGCGGGCGGCGGTTTCGCACGGCGGCGGGACGTCGCCGCCTGCCAGAAGCCGCAGCTGGCCGTGATCACGCGGCTTCCGGACACGCGTCCGGCGGCGTGCGCGGCACCGATACGGTCTGTGCCCAGCTTCCGGCGGCAGCGGCATCCCCAGGTCTTCATCGGCGACACCCATGTCGCCGAGCACCCCGGCCTGAAGCCGGCCAGTCAGTTGGTCGGCGACGGTCTGGTTCGGGTCGGCGTTGAACCCGCCGGTCTGCCCGCCGCGGAGTCTTCGTCGTGCGGCGTCGCGGGGGAGGGGGGATGCAAATCAGCGGGAAACCGAAGGCCAGGGGCTTCTTTGGGTGGATCGTCCGGCGAGTCGCAGATGTCGTAAGACTTTCGTCATGAGCCGACCTGTGGCCCGGGCGGTTCCGTATGCCGTTCAATGCGTTCCGAGTACGGACGAAGGAGCGGACGGTGGGACGTCGGAGCAGGCGGAAAGGGCCGTTGATGGCCGCGGTGCTGGCGGTGGCGGCGGTGCTGGTGGCGGTGGGGCTGTACTGGTTCCAGCCGTGGAAGCTGTGGCAGGACCAGACGGTCAGTGAGGCACTGCCCGGCGCGGGACCGTCCGCATCGGTGCCGGGTCCGGGGGCGGTCGCACCCCCGGCCGCCGGCCGCCTGCAGATCGTGTCCAGCGGACGTCTGATCAGTCATGAGCACACCACCACCGGCACGGTGAAGGTCGTCCGGCTGGCCGACGGCTCGCACGTCCTGCGGCTGGAGGGGCTGGACACCAGCAACGGGCCGGACCTGCGCGTCTGGCTGACCGACGCCCCGGTGAAGGAGGGGGTGGCAGGCTGGCGCGTCTTCGACGACGGCAAGCACGTCAGTCTCGGCAGGCTCAAAGGCAACAAGGGCGATCAGAACTATCCGATCCCGGCGGACGTGAGGTTCTCCGAGTACACCAGCGTCACGATCTGGTGCGCCCGCTTCGACGTATCCTTCGGCGCCGCCGCCCTCACCGCGGTCTGAGACCCGGCCGCCGGCGCCCCTCCCGCCGGACGCCGGACGCCGGACGGCGGACGGACGGCGGTGGCCCGGGTGTTCGTCAGGCGTCCGTGGCCCCGGCCAGCGGCAGGGTCACCTCGAAGCGGCAGCCCCCGGGCACGTTGTGGACCCGTGCCTGTCCCGCGTGGGCTTCGACGATGCCGCGCACGATCGCCAGTCCGAGCCCGGCGCCGGCCGGTGGCGTGCGGGCCGGGTTCCCGCGCCAGCCGGTGTCGAAGACCTTCGGGAGGTCTTCCGCGGGGATTCCGCCGCAACCGTCGGTGACGGACAGCACCGCGGTGTCCGCCCGCCGGCCCACGGCCACGGCGACCGTGCCGTCGGCGGGGGTGTGGCGGATGGCGTTGACGAGGAGGTTGGACAGGACCCGGGTCATCTCCTTGCCGTCCACGTCGACGGGGGCGTGGGCGATGTCCTCGCCCCGCAGGAGCACACCGCGCTGCCGGGCCAGCGGGTCGGCGCCCAGCAGGGCATCGGCCGCCAGGTCCCGCAAGGAGACCCGGCTGGGGACCAGGTCAAGCGCGCCGGCATGGATGCGGGAGAGCTCGAAAAGGTCGCCGACCATCGTGTCGAGGCGCTCGACCTCGGTCCGGATCTGCCGGTGGTAGCGGGCGGGGTCCGCGGCCACACCGTCCTCCAGGGCCTCGGCCATGGCCCGCAGGCCGGCGAGTGGGGTGCGCAGGTCGTGGGAGATCCAGGCCACCAGTTCACGACGCGAGGTCTCCAGAGCCCGTTCGCGTTCCCGGGATGCGGCGAGTCTGGCGCTGGTGGCGGCCAGTTCCCGGCCGAGCTCGGCCAGTTCCGCGGTGGCCCTGCCGGGCGGGGCGGCGAAGCTGCCGTCCTCACCGAAGTCACGCGCGGCCCGGGCGAGGTCGCGGCTGCGGGCGACGACCCAGCGGCCCAGCAGCAGGGCTGTGGCCAGGGAGACGGCGCCGGCCATGGCCACGACGAGGGTGACGACGGTCAGGTCGTGAGGCGACAGGAACATCGCCCACGCCACGGCCAGGGTGCCGGAGAGCATGGCGGTGACCGTGACCGCGGCGACGACGCCCAGGGACACGACGACCGACCGGTACCGCAGCAGGCGGAGCGCGAGGGCTCCGAGTGCCCCCG
>NZ_JBFAPH010000124.1:0-17184 GCF_040675635.1 Streptomyces sp. NPDC049577 | reverse complement strand
GCGGCGGGGAGAGGGGGCAGGCCCCCTCTTGGGCCCTACGGCGCCGGTGGGGTGGCGGGGCCGTTCCCGCCACCCCCTTTTCCGCCGCGACGGCGAATGACCACGGCGCGGGTGTCCGGCGGTGCCGGACCGGCCTGCCGGGCTCGGCATCGCCGGGCTGCGCCGTCTGGGCCGAGCGCCGTTGCGGCGGGGAGAGGGGGCAGGCCCCCTCTTGGGCCCTACGGCGCCGGTGGGGTGGCGGGGCCGTTCCCGCCACCCCCTTTTCCGCCGCGACGGCGCATGTGTCCGGCGGTGCCGGACCGGCCTGTGGCGGGGGAGAGGGGCGAGCCCCTCCGGTAGATCCGGGGTCACCGCGGCGAGCGGAGGGGTTGGCCGAATATCGTCTGCTCGCGGTGGTAGCCGTAAGGCGACGGGCGCCCACGGAGATCGACAGTCGACCGGATACGCTGACTTTTGGTGGAGACAGCGACACATCGACAATCCCCGTGTTCGCAGGCAGACAGGAGTACCCCTCGTGACCGTCGTCGGGCCCCTTGGGCTGAACGTGCGGGACCAGGCTCTTGAAGCCGATGTCCAGGCCGGGTTGGCCGCTGTCGAGGAGGGCCTCCTGGAGGCCACCAAGAGCGGTGTGCCCTTCATCACGGAGGCCGCCCAGCACCTGGTGCGGGCGGGCGGCAAGCGGTTCCGGCCGCTGCTGGTGACGCTCGCCGCGCAGTTCGGCGACCCGTACGCCCCCGGGATCGTGCCGTCGGCGGTCGTCGTCGAGCTCACCCACCTGGCCACGCTCTACCACGACGACGTCATGGACGAGGCCGAGGTCCGGCGCGGCGTGCCCAGCGCCAACGCGCGCTGGGACAACTCCGTCGCGGTCCTGACCGGCGACTTCCTCTTCTCGCGCGCCTCGCAGATCCTCGCCGACCTCGGGCCGGAGGCCGTCCGCATCCAGGCCGAGGCGTTCGAGCGGCTGGTGACGGGCCAGATCCTGGAGACGGCCGGCCCGCGCGACGGCCGTGACCCGGTCGAGCACTACCTGGACGTCCTCGCCGGCAAGACCGGCTCGCTGATCGCCGTCGCCGGCCGCTACGGCGCGATGATGTCCGGCGCGGACGAGCGCGTCGTCGAGATCCTCACCCATTACGGCGAGCGGCTCGGCATCGCCTTCCAGCTCGCGGACGACGTCCTCGACATCACCAGCGACTCCCACGAGTCCGGCAAGACGCCCGGCACCGACCTGCGCGAGGGCGTCCCCACCCTGCCCGTGCTGCACCTGCGCGCCCGCGCGGCGGCCCACGGCGCGCCGGAGGACGTCGAGCTGTGCGAGCTGCTCGACGGCGACCTCGGCGACGACGCGCTGCACGCCGAGGTGCTGCGCAGACTCCGCGCCCACCCGGCCCTGGAGCAGGCCCGCCGGGACACCGTCCGCTACGCCGAGGAGGCCCGCGCGACGCTGGCCCCCCTCCCCGACTGCCCGGCCAAGGCCGCGCTCGAGGAGCTCTGCGACGCGGTGGTCCACCGGGCGGGCTAGCGTCCCGCCCCGGTACGTCATACCCGAGGCGTACGGGGAGTTGATCCCGTCGGCTGACGACGCGGGCCCGTGACCCTGGTGGAATCGAAGGGCAAGGGCGGTTGCCGAACGACGGAGGGGTTGAGCACATGGCAGGGAACCGACCGACACCACAGACGGGGCGCAAGGCCGTCCGCTACGCCGTACCGGTGGCCGTGGCCGGCGTCGCCGCGGCGACCATCGGCATCGGCTCCGCCCTGGCCCAGTCCGGCGATCCCGACCTGCCGAAGATCGGGGCGCAGGAGCTCATAGCCAAGGTCGCCGGCTCGGACGCCCAGCGGCTGTCCGGCTCGGTGCGGATCACCACCGACCTCGGTCTGCCGGAGCTGCCCGGCGGCATGTCCGGGATGAGCTTCGGCGGTCCGGCGGAGGGCAAGGGCGGCGGCCACGGCGAGCAGCGCGACGCGCCGTCCCCGCAGGCCAAGCTCACCGAGCTGGCCGCCGGCACGCACACCCTGCGGGTGGCCGCGGACGGCCCGGACAAGCAGCGCCTGTCGATCGTCGAGAGCGCCGCCGAGTACAGCGTCGTCCGCAACGGCGACCAGGTCTGGGCGTACGACAGCGGCAGCAACACCGCGTACCACTCCACCGCGCCCCGCCACGACACGAAGGACGGCGGCGAGCCGAAGGGCGTGGCCGCCGCCTCGCCGCAGGAGCTGGCGAAGAAGCTCCTCGCCGCCGTGGACGACACCACGTCCGTCACGGTCGACGGCACCGCCAAGGTGGCCGGCCGGGACGCCTACCAGCTGCTGATCAAGCCGAAGCAGGGCGAGTCGACGGTCGGCTCGGTCCGTATCGCGGTCGACGCGAAGAACGGCGTCCCGCTGAAGTTCACGCTCACCCCGAAGGGCGGCGGCAAGGCGGCCGTCGACGCGGCCTTCACCAAGGTCGACTTCGGCGCGCCGAGCGCCGGTACGTTCTCCTTCACCCCGCCGAAGGGCACGAAGGTCACCGAGGCGCCGGAGCACAAGGACGGGGGCCGGGGGGACCACAAGGCGCAGGGCCCGAGCGGCATGTCCGGGCTCGACGTCGTCGGCAAGGGCTGGACGTCCATCGCCGAGTTCTCCTCCGGGGACGCGAAGGGCGGCCCGGTGACGGGCAAGGGCAAGAGCGGCAAGGACAGCGGCAAGGACGCCGGCGCGAACCTGCTGGACAGCTTCGGTACCAAGGTCTCCGGCTCCTTCGGCACCGGCCGCGTGGTCAGCACCCGCATCGTGAACGCGCTGATCACCGACGACGGCAAGGTCTACGCCGGCGCGGTGACCAAGGAAGCACTGATCAAGGCCGCGGAAGCGGCCAAGTAGCAGGGCCGCGGCTCCCCGCTTCCCCAGCCGCCGGATGGCAGACTTCTCCCGCCCGGCGGCCGGGGCGGCGGGGCGCATGCGCGTCGGGACGGCGGACGAGGGGACAGGGCCGTGGAGCCACGGGAAACGGTGATCGCCACGCGGGGGCTCACCAAGCGCTACGGCGGCGGCCACCTCGCCGTCGACGGCCTCGACCTGACCGTGCCGCGCGGCAGCGTCTTCGGCTTCCTGGGCCCCAACGGCTCCGGCAAGACCACCACCATCCGCATGCTCATGGGCCTGATCGAGCCGACCTCCGGCGAGGCGCACGTGCTGGGCCAGCCCATGCCCCGGGCCGGGCGGCGGGTACTGCCCCGGGTGGGGGCGCTGATCGAGGGCCCGGCGCTGTACGGCTTTCTGAGCGGCCGCGACAACCTCGCGCGGTTCGACGCCGCCGACCCCACCGCCGATCCCCGTACGCGCGCCGCACGGGTCGGCGAGGCCCTGGAACGGGTGGGGCTGACGGGGGCCGCGCACAAGAAGGCGCGCGCGTACTCGCTGGGCATGAAGCAGCGGCTGGGGCTGGCGGCCGCCCTGTTGCAGCCGCGCGAGCTGCTCGTGCTGGACGAGCCGACGAACGGGCTCGACCCGCAGGGCATGCGCGAGATCCGCGCCCTGGTGCGCGGCCTGGCGGCCGGGGGTACCACCGTCTTCCTCTCCTCCCACCTCCTCGACGAGATCGAGCAGGTGTGCACGCACGCCGCCGTCATGTCCCGGGGCCGGCTGCTCACCCAGGGCACGGTCGCCGAGCTGGCCTCCTCGGCGCGCGGCCGGCTGTCCGTCACCACTCCCGACACGGCCGAGGCCGTGCGGGTCCTCAAGGAGCACGGCGTGACCGATCTGCTGACCGCCGACGACCGCGTCACCGGCGAACTCCCGGCCCCGTCCGCCGCCGGCGGCACCGACCTGGCCGATCTCGCCGACCTCAACGCCGCGCTCGTCCGGGCGGACGTGCGGGTGAGGGCCTTCGGCACCGAGCGGGCCTCGCTGGAGGACGCCTTCGTGGCGCTGACCGGGGAGGGCTTCGATGTCGCGGGCTGAGGCGGCGGCCGTGCCCGTCCCGCGGGCCCCGCGCCGCGCGTGGGCCCTGTCGCTGTTCCGCAGCGAGATCGTCACCGTCTTCCGGCGCTGGCGCACGCTCGCGCTGCTCGCCGTGCTGGCGGCCGTGCCGGTACTGGTGGGCATCGCCGTGAAGCTGGAGACGCGCGGCGGCGGGCAGGCCGGGCACGACGGGGGCGGGCCGGCGTTCATCTCCCAGGTCACCAACAACGGGCTCTTCCTGGTCTTCACCGCGCTCGCCGCGACCCTGCCGTTCTTTCTGCCGATGGCGATCGGTGTGATCGCGGGCGACTCGGTCGCCGGCGAGGCGGGCTCCGGCACGCTGCGCTATCTGCTGGTCGCGCCCGCCGGGCGGACCCGGCTGCTGCTGGCCAAGTTCACCGCGAGCGTCGCCTTCTGTGTGGCGGCCACGCTGGTCGTCGCGGTGTCGGCGCTCGCGGTGGGGGCGGTGCTCTTCCCGATAGGGGACGTGACGCTGATCAGCGGGACGACCGTCTCGCTGGGCGAGGGCCTGCTGCGGGCGCTGTGCATCGCGGGGGCGGTGGCCCTGTCGCTGACGGGCATCGTGGCGCTGGGGCTGTTCATCTCGACGCTCACCAACAGCGGCATCGCGGCGATGGCCGGCACGGTGGGGCTGCTGATCACGGTGCAGATCCTGGACCAGTTCCCGCAGCTGCACGCCGTCCAGCCGTATCTCTTCCCGCACTACTGGCTGAGCTTCGCCGATCTGCTGCGCGACCCGGTCTACTGGGACCAGCTGCTGCGCAACTTCGGTCTCCAGGCGCTGTACGTGGCGGTCTTCGGTTCCGCGGCGTGGGCGCGCTTCACCTCCCGCGACATCACGGCGTGACGTGCCCGGCCGCCGCGGGGGACACCGCGGCGGCCGGAGTGCGTGCGTACGGACGGACGGGCTCAGAAGGTGAGCTTCCAGCCGTTGATACGCCCCACGTCCTGCGCCGCGACGTCCTGGACGCGCAGCTTCCAGGTGCCGTTCGCGGTCTCGGCGGAGGCGTTGACGGTGTACGTGGCGACGACGTCCGCCGCCGAGTCGTTGGCGTCGGAGCTCTTGAGCCGGTAGCTCTTGCCGCTCGGGCCGACGAGGTCGACCACGAGGTCACCGCGGTAGGTGTGCGTGATGTCGACCGCGACCTTGAGGGCCGAGGACGCGTTGCCCGCAACGCCGGTGACGGCGATCGGGGACTCGACGGCGGCGCCCTGGTCCGGGATGTCGACCGGGGTGCGGCTCTCGAAGACGCCGCCGGGTGGCGTGGTGGAGCCGCCGCTCAGCGTCCAGACGCCGTACGCGATCGCGTCGGTGTTGACGTCGAGCGCGGTGTCGTCGATGTTCGCCGACGTGTCGCAGGAGCGGTGGTAGCAGCGGTCGAACGCCTGGCCGGAGGTGCCGCCCCACTTCTGTGCCTGGGCGGCGGTCTTGATGTAGTCGGCGCCGCTGAAGAGGCCGCCGACCGGTATGCCGGCGTTCTGGAACGGCGCGTGGTCGGAGCGGCCGTCGCCCTCGGTGTCGATCTCGGTGCCGATGTTCCGCCCGGCGAACCAGTTCTCGTAGAGGGCCTTGAGGTTCTGGTCGTAGCCGTAGACGAAGTAGCCCGGGTTGGGCGAGCCGATCATGTCGAAGTTCAGATAGGCGTCGATCTTCGAACGGTCGGCGGCGGACAGCTTGCTCACGTAGTTCCGCGAGCCGACCATGCCGAGCTCCTCGGCGCCCCACCAGCCGAACCGCAGGTGCTTGCCGGGCTTGTAGCCCTGGCGGGCGACTTCGAGGGCGACTTCGAGGACGCCGGCGGTGCCGGACCCGTCGTCGTTGATGCCGGGGCCGGCGCTGACGGAGTCCAGGTGGGCGCCGGCGAAGACGACGTGGTTCGGGTCGCCGCCCGGCCAGTCGGCGACGAGGTTGTAGCCGGTGGCGCCGCTGGAGGTGAACTGCTGGACGGTGGTGACGTATCCGGCGGCGTCGAGCTTGGACTTGACGTAGTCGAGGGAAGCCTTGAAGCCGGGGCGGCCGTGGGCGCGGTTGCCGCCGTTGGCGTTGGCTATGGACTGCAGCTGGGCGAGGTGCGCCTTGACGTTGGCGACGGGTATGTCGGGTGTGGCGGCCGCCTTGCCGGCGGTGGCGTGCGCGGCGGTGGGGGCCGCGCCGGCCGTGCCCGGGGCGATGACCAGGGCGGTGGCGGTGAGGGCCGCGCCGACCGCGGCCAGTCCCGCGGCGCGGGCTCTTCGGGGCCGGTGGGCGGGCAGGGTTGGTCCTTCGGTTGTGCGCATGGGGGGCTCCAACTCATATGACGTCGCTTGACGTGGCCATGATGTTCAAGGCCCCCTGATGACCCGTCAAGAGCGCGATTCGGACACCGAACAGAGGTCTCCGAAAATCGAACGGCGGTTGTGTCGGGCGACCCGGGGCGCCACCGGTTCGCGGCTGGGGGCGCCGGGCCTGCCCCCGCGTTTCTCCCGCCGCAACGTTGTTCAGCCCACCACGACCGGCCCGGCGGTGTCCGAATCGACCGCAGCCCCTGAAGGCGCGCGAGGCCAACGCCTAGTGAGGTCGCTCCCGCAGCAGTTCCACCGCCCGGGTGACGTCGAACGGGACGATCGTCACCGCCACGTTCGGCAGCTGCTCCAGCGTCTTGGCCATCTCCTCCGCCGTGTTGCGGTGCAGCAGCCGCCCCAGCGGCGTGGAGTACGTCCGCCGGGGGATCAGCAGCGTCAGCGCCGTCCGCCCGTCCGCCGTCGTCCGCGCGGCGAGCGTGACCACCGCGTGCCGCAGCCGCCGGTCCGGGCAGTCGACGAGCTCCAGCCGCACGTCGCCCGTGCCCGCCGACTCCTCCCACAGCCCGGCCAGCCGCCGGGCCCGTGTCTCGTCCAGGACGAAGTGCACGGCCCGCACCTCGTCCGGCCGCAGCTCGTGCGCGTAGCTGAGCGCCTTGACGGCGGCGAGGTCGAAGCCGTCGACGAGCACGTACACCAGGTGCCGCTGCCAGTGCGGCCGGTCGGCGGGGGCGAGGGTGAAGTTCTCCAGTGCCTCGGCCTCCAGCCGGTACTGGCGGTTGATCCGGATCAGCGCCCACACCCCGATCGGGAAGACGACCACCACCAGCCACGCGCCCTCCGTGAACTTGGTGATCGCCAGGATGACCACCACCAGCGCGGAGACCACGGCGGCCGCCAGGTTCACCCCGAGCTTCGTCCGCCGCCCGCGCTCGCCGGGGCGGTTCCGGTAGTGCTCCGTCATCCCCGCCGCCGCCATGGTGAAGCCCGTGAACACGCCGATCGCGTACAGCGCCACCAGCCTGTCGACGCTTCCGCGCGTCACCAGCAGCAGCGCCAGCGAGACGACGGTCAGCGAGAGGATGCCGTTGGAGAAGGCCAGCCGGTGGCCGCGCCGGGTCAGCTGCCGGGGCAGGAAGCGGTCCTCGGCGACGAAGCTGGCCAGAAAGGGGAAGCCGGTGAACGGCGTGTTGGCACCCGTGTAGAGGATGAGCGCGGTCGCCAGCTGGACGAACGTCAGCCCGGCCGTGCCGGCCCAGCCGTTGCCGAGGACCAGGTGCGCCTCCTGCGCCAGGACGGTCGGGCTGCCGTCCTCGTAGGGCACCGGGTGCGTGAAGTGGGCCAGCGTGGAGACACCGAGGACCAGCGTGCCCAGGACGCAGCTCATGACGGTCAGCGTGCGCCGCGCGTTGGCGCCCTGTGGCCGGCGGAAGGCGGAGACGCTGTTGGAGATGGCCTCCAGGCCCGTCAGCGACGAACCGCCGTTGGCGAACGAGCGCAGCACCATGAACAGCGACGCGCCGTACAGCCACCCGTGCTCCGCCCGTCCGGCCGGCACCGCCCCGGGGGAGTGCAGATCCGCGTGCGGCAGCCCGCCCTCGCCCAGCCCCCGCACCAGCCCCACCAGCAGCACCAGCCCCACCGCGAGCATGAACACATACGCGGGCGCCGCGAAGGCCCGCCCCGCCTCCCGGATCCCGCGCAGATTCCCGTACATCAGGACCACCACCACGCCCATCGTGATCGGCAGCTTCAGATGGTCGAGCCCGGTGTAGCCCTTGCCGGTGATGTGCGCGAGGGAGATGATCGCGTCCGTCCCGGCGGCCGTCTGGACGGCCACGGTGACGATGTAGTCGACGAGCAGCGCCACGGCCGCGATCTGGGCGATGCGCGGCCCGAAGTTCTCGCGGGCGACGACGTACGAGCCCCCGGCGCGCGTGTACACGGAGACCACGTCGCGGTACGAGAGCGTGAGCAGCACCAGCACCAGCAGGATCGCCCCGGTCACCGGCAGCAGCAGGGTGAACGCGGCGGCGCCGGCGACCGGTACGAGGATGCGCAGCATCTCCTCGCTGCCGTACGCCGTGGAGGAGATGCAGTCGGAGGCGAGGACGCCGAGCGCCATGGGGTTGGAGAGCTTCTCCTGGTGCAGCTGCTCGGTGACGAGCGGCCGGCCCAGCAGCCGTCGCTTGATCCGGTAGGCGAGCCGGTCGCGGATGATCGGTGTGGCTTCGGTGTCGGCCATGACCATATGAGAGCGGTTACCCGCCCGTGCCGACGCGAGACGCCCCGGCCGGGCCCCCGAATCGGGGGCCCGGCCGGGGCGTACGAGTGGTGCTGTCGTCAGCCGACGACGGTCCAGGTGTCGTTGCCCGCGAGCAGGGCGGACAGATCGCCCTTGCCCTTCTGCTCGACGGCGGCCTCGAGCTGGTCGGCCATGAGCGTGTCGTAGACGGGCCGCTCGACGCTGCGGAAGACCCCGATGGGGGTGTGGTGCAGGGTGTCGGGGTCGGCGAGGCGGGAGAGGGCGAAGGCGGTGGTGGGGGACGCGGAGTGGGCGTCGTGGACCAGGAGGTCCGCCTCGTTCTCGGGGGTGACGGTGACGACCTTCAGATCGCCGGTCGCGCGGTCCCGGACGACGCCCTTGGCGTCGTCGGTGCCGAAGCGGACGGGCCGGCCGTGTTCGAGGCGGATGACCGCCTCCTGGGCCTGCTGCTTGTCCTTCAACGCCTCGAAGGCGCCGTCGTTGAAGATGTTGCAGTTCTGGTAGATCTCCACCAGCGCCGTGCCGGGGTGCTCGGCCGCCTGCCGCAGGACCTCGGTGAGGTGCTTGCGGTCGGAGTCGACGGTGCGGGCGACGAAGGAGGCCTCGGCGCCCAGCGCCAGGGACACCGGGTTGAAGGGCGCGTCGAGGGAGCCCATCGGCGTCGACTTGGTGATCTTGCCGACCTCCGAGGTCGGGCTGTACTGGCCCTTGGTCAGGCCGTAGATCCGGTTGTTGAACAGCAGGATCTTCAGGTTGACGTTGCGGCGGAGGGCATGGATGAGGTGGTTGCCGCCGATGGAGAGGGCGTCGCCGTCGCCGGTGACGACCCAGACGGACAGGTCGCGGCGGGACGTGGCGAGCCCGGTGGCGATGGCGGGCGCGCGGCCGTGGATGGAGTGCATCCCGTAGGTGTTCATGTAGTACGGGAAGCGGGACGAGCAGCCGATGCCGGAGACGAAGACGATGTTCTCGCGGGCGAGGCCGAGTTCGGGCATGAAGCCCTGCACGGCGGCGAGGATCGCGTAGTCACCGCACCCGGGGCACCACCGCACCTCCTGGTCGGACTTGAAGTCCTTCATGGACTGCACGGCCTCGGCCTTGGGCACCAGCGAGAGCGCCTCAGTCATGGATGGCCTCCTTGAGCACGTTCGCGAGCTGCTCGGCCTTGAACGGCATCCCGCTGACCTGGGTGTGCGAGCGGACGTCGACCAGGTACCGCGCCCGCAGCAGGGTGGCGAGCTGGCCGAGGTTCATCTCCGGCACCACGACGCGCTCGTAACGGCGCAGCACCTCGCCGAGGTTGCCGGGGAAGGGGTTGAGGTGCCGCAGGTGCGCCTGGGCGACCGCGGTGCCCTCGGCGCGGACCCGGCGGACCGCGGCGGTGATGGGCCCGAAGGTCGAGCCCCAGCCCAGCACCAGCAGCTTCGCCTCGCCGCTGGGGTCGTCGACCTCGACGTCCGGTACGGCGATGCCGTCGGTCTTGGCCTGCCGGGTGCGGACCATGAAGTCGTGGTTGGCGGGGTCGTACGAGATGTTGCCGGTGCCGTCCTGCTTCTCGATGCCGCCGATGCGGTGTTCGAGGCCGGGCGTGCCGGGGACGGCCCAGGGGCGGGCGAGGGTCTCGGGGTCGCGCTTGTACGGCCAGAAGACCTCGGTGCCGTCGGCGAGCGTGTGGTTGGGACCGGAGGCGAAGCGCACGCGCAGGTCGGGCAGCTCGTCCGGCTCGGGGATCCGCCACGGCTCGGAGCCGTTGGCCAGGTAGCCGTCGGAGAGCAGGAAGACCGGGGTGCGGTAGGTGAGCGCGATCCGGGCCGCGTCCAGCGCCGCGTCGAAGCAGTCGGCGGGCGTGCGCGGCGCGACGACCGGCACCGGGGCCTCGCCGTTGCGGCCGTACATCGCCTGGAGGAGGTCGGCCTGCTCGGTCTTGGTCGGCAGACCGGTCGAGGGGCCGCCGCGCTGGATGTCGACGATCAGCAGCGGCAGTTCGAGCGAGACGGCGAGGCCGATGGTCTCGGACTTCAGCGCCACGCCCGGCCCGGAGGTGGTGGTCACGGCGAGGGCGCCGCCGAAGGCCGCGCCCAGGGCCGCGCCGATGCCGGCGATCTCGTCCTCCGCCTGGAAGGTGCGCACGCCGAAGTTCTTGTGCCTGGACAGCTCGTGGAGGATGTCCGAGGCGGGCGTGATGGGGTACGAGCCCAGGTACAGCGGCAGGTCCGCCTGCCGGGACGCGGCGATCAGGCCGTAGGCCAGGGCCAGGTTCCCGGAGATGTTGCGGTAGGTGCCCGCGGGGAAGGCGGAGGTCGCGGGGGCGACCTCGTAGGAGACGGCGAAGTCCTCGGTGGTCTCGCCGAAGTTCCATCCGGCCCGGAACGCGGCCACGTTCGCCTCGGCGATCTGCGGCTTCTTCGCGAACTTCTTCCGCAGGAAGGCCTCGGTCGACTCGGTCGGCCGGTGGTACATCCAGGAGAGCAGACCGAGGGCGAACATGTTCTTGCTGCGCTCGGCCTCCTTCCGGGACAGCCCGAAGTCCTTGAGCGCCTCGATCGTCAGCGTCGTCAGCGGCACCTTGTGCAGGTTGTAGGCGTCGAGGCTGCCGTCCTCCAGCGGGTTGGTGTCGTAACCGACCTTCGCCATCGGGCGCTTGGTGAACTCGTCGGTGTTGACGATGATGTCCGCCCCGCGCGGTACGTCCGCGATGTTCGCCTTCAGCGCCGCCGGGTTCATGGCGACCAGCACGTTCGGCGCGTCGCCGGGCGTGAGGATGTCGTGGTCGGCGAAGTGGAGCTGGAAGCTGGAGACGCCGGGCAGGGTGCCGGCGGGGGCGCGGATCTCGGCGGGGAAGTTCGGCAGGGTCGACAGGTCGTTGCCGAACGACGCGGTCTCCGATGTGAAGCGGTCGCCTGTGAGCTGCATGCCGTCGCCGGAGTCGCCCGCGAACCGGATGATCACCCGGTCCAGTCGGCGCACCTCCTTGACCGCGACCGCCCCGTCGGGGCGCGGCGCCTCGTCCTCCGTGCGCGGCGGGGAGTCCCCGCTCCGCTCGCCGGAACCGGCCTGCTCGGCCGGGCTGCTGACCTGGCTGGTCACTGCTTCGGACCTCCCTCGTGGCGGCGCCGCGCACTCGGTGGTGCCGACCGGCGTTCCCACGGCCATCGTACGTGGGTAAGGGTCGCCTTCCCGGGACAGATCACGGGATACTCAAGGTCTACCGTCGTTATGTCCTTATTTGGCATGGTCCAACCGCCTCCGGAGCCCCCTCTTCCGTGGGGTGAGGGTGTGGTGCTTTCGGCCTAGGCCCCGGCGGTCGAGAACGGGTGCAGAACCCGTCCAGAAACGGTTCAGGACCGCAGATAGGTGAGCACGGCGAGCACGCGCCGGTGGTCGCCCTCGCTGGGGGACAGGCCCAGCTTCAGGAAGATGTTGCCGACGTGCTTCTCGACGGCGCCGTCGCTGACGACGAGCTGCTTGGCGATGGCGGAGTTGGTCCGCCCCTCGGCCATCAGACCGAGGACCTCGCGCTCGCGCGGGGTGAGCCCCGCCAGGACGTCCTGCTTGCGGCTGCGGCCCAGCAGCTGGGCGACGACCTCCGGGTCCAGCGCCGTGCCGCCCCGGGCCACCCGGACCACGGCGTCCACGAACTCGCGCACCTCGGCGACCCGGTCCTTCAGCAGATACCCCACGCCCCGGCTCCCGGCGCCCAGCAGCTCCGTCGCGTACTGCTCCTCCACGTACTGCGAGAGCACCAGCACCCCCAGACCGGGATGGTCCCCGCGCAGCCGGACGGCGGCGCGGATCCCCTCGTCCGTGTGGGTCGGCGGCATCCGCACGTCCGCGACCACCACATCCGGCAGGGCGCCCTCGTCCGCCAGCTCCCGGATGGTCTTCAGCAGCGCCTCGGCGTCGCTCACGCCGGCCACGACGTCGTGCCCCCGGTCCGTCAGCAGCCGGGTCAGGCCCTCCCGGAGCAGCACCGAGTCCTCGGCGATGACCACCCGCACCCTGTCCTCCACGATCTACCTGCCCCCTGGCCGCGCTGTGGGAAACGAACTGATCCAGCATCGCAGCAATCGGCCCCGGAGCGGGCCGCTCCGGGGCTCCGGTCCGTCCTGGCGAGCCGTCAGCCGCGCCAGGGGAGCTCGGCCGTCACCGTGGTCGGGCCGCCGGGCGGGGAGTCGACGACGAACACGCCGTCGACGGAGCCGAGCCGCTCGGCGAGCCCGGCGAGTCCGCCGCCCTTCGCGGTGCCGGCGCCGCCCCGGCCGTCGTCCCACACCTGGAGCACCAGCCGGTTCTCCGAGCGCCGGACGTCGACATGCGCGGTGCGGGCGGCGCTGTGCTTGCTGATGTTCTGGAGCAGTTCGGAGACGGTGAAGTAGGCGATGCCCTCGATGGCGGGGGCGGGGCGGGCCGGCAGGTCGACCTCCGTGGTCACCGGGACGGTGCAGCGCGCGGCCAGCGCGGAGAGGGCGGGGCCGAGGCCGCGGTCGGTGAGGATCGCGGGGTGGATGCCGCGGGCGAGGTCGCGGAGTTCCTGGAGGGCGAGCTTCACCTCGCCGTGTGCCTCGTCGACCATGCGCGCGGCCGCCTCCGGGTCCTCGAGGAGCTTCTCCTTCGCCAGGCCGAGATCCATCGCGAGGGCGACGAGCCGGGCCTGGGCCCCGTCGTGCAGATCGCGTTCGATGCGGCGCAGATCCGCGGCCGCGGTGTCGACCACCACGCCGCGGTCCTCCTCCAGCTCCGCCACCCGCTCGTCGAGCCGCGACGCCCCGAGCAGTCCGGTCACCATCAGCCGGTCCACCTGCGTCACCCCGCGGACGACCCACGGGGAGGCCAGCACGAGCAGCAGGCCGGTCGCACAGGTCACCACGATCTCGAACGGGGTGTCGAGGTAGAAGGCGACGCCGTCCGAGTCCCCATAGAGCTGGATGCCCGGCTGGTGGGCGTACGCCGGCAGCACCCAGTACCAGAGGGGGTAGAGGAAGAGGGTCCAGGCGGTCGTGAACAGCGTGAGCGCGAGGACGAAGCCGAAGACCGCCCACGGGAAGTACAGCACCGTGTAGAGCAGGTGCCGCCAGGACGCCCCGCTCTTGAACAGGCCACCGACCCAGGCCGCCAGACGGTTCCGGCCGTCGTCCCGCCGCCGGCCGGCGACGGGCCCCGGCGGCGCCACCCGCACCCCCAGCAGGGCCCGCGCCCGGGCCCGCTCCACCGCCCCGAGCCCCCGCGCCCCGGCGAGCGCGGCGGCCAGGATCGGCACTCCCAGGAATGTCACCAGCATCCCGGCACCGACCGAGACCATGGTCACCCCGTAGACGAACATCACCGTGGCGACCGGCAGCCCCAGCAGCAGATACAGGAACTCGCGCCAGGTGCGGCCCTCCAGAGGGGCGCGGAGGGCGGTCGGCAGCGTCATGGGGGAGTCCCTTCTCGAAAAGCTCTGCCTCAAGGCTCGCCCGAGGGGCCCCCGCCGGACCATGCGGTGCGTCGGTGTCCTGGGGGTGGGGGCAGCCCTACCCCGGGCCCCGCCCTACGCCCGGCCCCGCCCTACGCCCGATCCCGCCACGGCAGCTCCGCCGTCACCGTCGTCGGGCCGCCGGCCGGTGAGTCGACCACGAACACGCCGTCGACCGACCCCAGCCGCTCGGCGAGCCCCGCGAGTCCGCTGCCCTTCGCAGTCCCGGCCCCGCCCCGGCCGTCGTCCCACACCTGGAGCACCAGCCGGTCCCGCGTCCGCCGGACGCCGACGCGCGCCGTGCGGGCGGCGCTGTGCTTGCTGATGTTCTGGAGCAGCTCCGAGACGGTGAAGTAGGCGATGCCCTCGATGGCGGGGGCGGGCCGCACCGGCAGGTCGACCTCCGTGGTCACCGGGACGGTGCAGCGCGCGGCCAGCGCGGAGAGGGCGGGGCCGAGGCCGCGGTCGGTGAGGATCGCGGGGTGGATGCCGCGGGCGAGGTCGCGGAGTTCCTGGAGGGCGAGCTTCACCTCGCCGTGTGCCTCGTCGACCATGCGCGCCGCCGCCTCCGGGTCCTCCAGAAGCTTCTCCTTCGCCAGGCCCAGCCCCATCGCGAGGGCGACCAGCCGCGCCTGCGCCCCGTCGTGCAGATCGCGCTCGATGCGGCGCAGATCCGCGGCCGCGGTGTCGACCACCATGCCCCGGTCCTCCTCCAGCTCCGCGATCCGCCGCTCCAGCTCGCTCGACGGGCTCAGCAGGCCCCGGACCATCGCCCGGTCCACATGCGTCATCGCCCGGGCCAGATGGCCCAGCACCGGCCAGGCCACGAACAGCGCGCACAGTGTCACCGTGAAGGTGAGGATGCCCCAGGGCAGCCGGGCGAAGCAGTACAGCGTGCTCCGCCAGCCCACCGGGTCCTTCAGCGCCGCCCACATCCAGGCGAAGAAGCCCCGGCCGCGCCGCTGCCGCGACAGCGGGCTCGGCTCGTCGATCCGCACGCCCAGCAGCGCCCGGGCCCGCCGGCGCTCCATGCGGCCCAGGGCGCGCGAGCCCATCAGCCCGGCCGCCAGCAGCGGCAGACCCACCACCGTCACGGACAGCAGCACGCCCGCGTACAGCCACAAGGTGACGTACACGAAGCCGATCAGCACCTCCGGCAGATTGAGCAGGAGGTGCGCCACCTCCTTCCAGGTCCGCGCGTCGAAGGCGAACCGGGCGGGCGGGAGCCGCTGTCCGTCACCTCCCGCATCCTCTGCGTCATCGGGGACATAGGCGGACGATCTGCGCGCGACACTGCTGGCGGTCATACCGCAAGCCTGCACGGCCCGAAGTCGCCGCCGCCATGGGGCTCGTCGGTGCGGGAAGGTGGGGGTAGCCCCACCGCCACCCGGACAGCGCTGCTCACGAGGGGCCCGGCAGGGCCTAGACTCCCGTGCGTACAGATCGTCGAACACCATGCCGGACAGGGAGCGAGGGCGGACGTGCCGGAGGCGAAGGTGCGCACCGGTGGTACCGGTGTCCAGCTCGCGGCGGAGTACTTCCACGGCTACGCGGTCGTGGGCCTGCTCGCGGTGGTCGGCGTGCTCTTCGTCGCCGTGGCCTTCGCGGCCGGGCGGCTGCTGCGGCCGGTCGTGCCGACCCCCGAGAAGCTGCTGACCTACGAATGCGGCGTCGACCCGGTGGGCGAGGGCTGGGCGCACACCCAGGTGCGCTACTACGTCTACGCCTTCCTGTACGTGATCTTCGCGGTGGACTCGGTCTTCCTCTTCCCGTGGGCGACCGTCTTCGCTGCCCCCGGCTACGGCGCGGCCACGCTGGTGGAGATGTTCCTCTTCCTCGGCTTCCTCGCCGTGGGCCTGTTGTACGCATGGAAGAAGGGCGTCCTGGAATGGACGTGACAAGCACCCGGAGCCTCGGCCCGCTGGCGCGCCTCGCCCCCGAGCCGATGAAGGTGGTCCTGAACTGGGGCCGCCGCTACAGCCTGTGGGTCTTCAACTTCGGCCTCGCCTGCTGCGCGATCGAGTTCATCGCCGCGTCCATGGCGCGGCACGACTTCATCCGCCTCGGCGTCATCCCGTTCGCGCCGGGCCCCCGCCAGGCCGACCTCATGATCGTCTCCGGCACGGTGACGGACAAGATGGCGCCGGCGGTCAAGCGGCTCTACGAGCAGATGCCGGAACCGAAGTACGTGATCTCCTTCGGTGCCTGCTCGAACTGCGGCGGGCCGTACTGGGACTCCTACTCGGTCACCAAGGGCGTCGACCAGATCATCCCCGTCGACGTCTATGTGCCGGGCTGCCCGCCGCGGCCGGAGGCGCTGCTCCAGGGCATCCTGAAGCTCCAGGAGAAGATCGCGAACGAGTCGCCGGCCGAGCGGTACGCCTCCGGCGCGGGCCGGCCGTCCACGGCGGCGCTCCGCAGCGGCCTGGTGACCCCGCCGCCGGTACCCGGGGAGAACCCGCGATGACCTGGCTCCCGACCGGCCCCGAGGAACTCTTCGGCGAGGGCGCGACCGCCGAGGAGGCGTACGACCTCCTGACCGTCGACGTGCCCGCCGCGGCCTGGCTCACCGCCCTGGAGACGGCCCGCGACCGGCTCTCCTGCACCTTCTTCGACTGGCTGAGCGCCGTCGACGAGCCGGGCACCGGCTTCCGCGTCTGCGCGCACCTCGTCGCCCCGGCGCCGGGCGCCGTGCGGCGCCTGCTGCTGCGCACGACCGTGCCGCACGACGCGCCCGCGCTGCCGAGCGCGATCGGCGTCTTCGCGGGCGCGGCGTGGCACGAGCGCGAGACGCACGAGATGTTCGGCATCGACTTCCCGGGCCACCCCCACCTCGTCCCGCTCCTCCTCCCGGAGGGCTTCGAGGGCCATCCCCTGCGCAAGGACTTCGTCCTCGCGGCCCGCGTCGCGAAGGCGTGGCCCGGGGCGAAGGAACCGGGCGAGCCCGCGGAGGGCGGCGCGAAGCGCCGCCAGATGCTTCCCCCGGGCGTCCCGGACCCCAACGACTGGGGCCCCCTCAAGGGCCAGCTCCCCCCGGCCCCCACCCGCCCGACCCGGACCCCGGGCGAACGTCCGTCCCGCCGGGCCGCCTCCGGCGAGGGTGCCCCGGCTCCGCGCCGCGCGCGCAGCGCGAGCGAGGGCTCCGCGAGCCAGATCGCGACCGGCGGGCCAGCGCCGAATACGGACGGGGCGCGGGGCGGGAGAGAGGGGGGTGCGG
>NZ_JBFAPH010000123.1:0-17226 GCF_040675635.1 Streptomyces sp. NPDC049577 | reverse complement strand
GCCGGAGAGGGCCGGGGCCAGCACCGTGGCGGGCAGGCCGACGGAGTGCTCGTCGGCGTCGTCCTGATCCTCGCTCACGTCCGCGCCCGCCTCGGGCCACGCCGCGTCGGCGGACGCCGCGCCCGCCACCGACCAGGCGGCGTCGGACGCTTCGGCGGAAGGCACACGCGCAGGCGGCTCGGACACGGACCGAGCCGCGTCCGCGGCGGGCCACGCGGGGTCGACCGGCGCCTCGGGCGCGGACGCCCCCGCCGGAACGCCCTCGGCCGGCTCGGACGAGGACACACGCGCCTCCGCCCCGGGCCGCGCGGAGTCGACCGGCGCCTCGGGCGTGGACACGCCCTTGTCCGCAGCCGGCTCGTCCGCCGCCGGCTCGTCCGCCGAGCCCGGCGCCTGCGCGCCGGGTCGAACAGCCTCGGGCTCAGGCGCGGAACGCCCCGCCGACGCCGCGTCAGCAGACGCCTTGCCCAGGGAAAGGGCCGCGCCTGCCACGGGCTCGGCCGCCTCGGGCGACTCCGCCGACGGCACACCCGCAGCCGGCCCGGGCACGGAGTGCCCGGCCGACGCCGCGTCAGCGGACGGCTCGGCCGCCGCGGACCGCGTGGACGCGGTCTGCCGCTCCGGCGCAGAGGAATCCGCGCCCGGGCCCGCCGCAGGCGTCCGGCGGTCCGGGATGCCCATCGCGTCCGCCGCCTCCTGCAACCACTCCGGAGGACTGAGCAGGAACGACGTCGCGTTGAGGTCGATGCGGCCCGGCCGCTCGTCCGCCGGCGGGGCCGGCTCCTCCGCCGCGCCGTACTCCTCCTCGTACCGGCGGATCACCTCGCCCACCGGGAGGCCCGGCCACAGCGTCGTCTCGCCGCTGTCGCGGGCGATCACCAGACGGGCCGCACCGCCGTCGCTCCTCGGACCGCCCTCGCGGTCCTCGGCCCACACCACGAAGCCCAGGTCGAACTCCCGGACCCGCACCTCCCGGTGGAGATAGGCCGGCACGTCACCGTTGACCCAGCGTTCCGCGCGCTCCTGCGCCTGCGCGAACGTCACCATCGCGCGCTCATCCCTCCACCGGGACGGCGTGCGCGAAGCCGCCGTCCACCATCAGGTTCGCCACCGTCTCCAGCTCCGGCGGGCCACCCGCCAGACGGGACAGGAAGTCGTCGAAGTCCTCGCCGCACGGCAGCAGCAGCCGCTCGGTCCGCTCGGCCACCGACCAGCCGTCCCGGTCCCGGGCGTCGTCGTACGGGCAGAGCCAGACCGAACCGATCGCCTCGCCCTTCACCTTCACCGCCAGCACACCGCCCTGCACGAAGCACACACCCAGGTAGTCCTTGGTGAAGTGGTCGCGCAGACACTTGTTGACGTACACGAGATCGTTGACCGCCGCCTCGTCGCGCACCGTGAAGAAGGGCTGGTCCAGCAGCAGACCGAGCTCCGCGTCCAGCGCCGCGCCCACGGGGGCGCAGCCGCCGGCCGCCTTGAGGAACGCGCGGTAGGCGCCCGGAAGCCGGTACCCCAGGTCCTCCTCCACGCCCTGAACCTGCTGCTCCGTCACCGCCAGATCCCGCTGCGGCAGCGCGAAGTGCACCGGACGGGTCTCCTGCAACGGGCGCGTGCCCCGCTTCTCCTGGTCCACCTCGGCGGTCGCCAGACCGCCGTGATGCCGCAGCAACGCCTTGACCTCGGCCGGAATCAGCTCCAGCCGCCGGGTACGGGCCACGTGGTGCCAGGTCCAGCCGTGCGGCGTCGCCACCGCCGGCAGACTCGCCCACAACTCGTGGCCGGCCGCGAACAGCGCGGCGTTCGCCGACACGTAGTCGGTCAGCCGCAACTCGTCGACACCGAACCCCTCCGGCGGCTCGGCGATCTCCGCGGCCGCACGCGCGTACGGCGAGAAATCGGGGAACCCGTTCTCGTCCACGCGCACGCCCTTGGGGTAACGGCCGCGCCGTACCGGGTCCGGAAAGTGCACGACCTGCCCGGCGTAGGCCGCGTTCGGCGGCGCGGCAGCCTCCTGCCCGAGCCGACCTGTCGTCATGGCGGTTGCCCCCTGCTGACTGATGTGCTGGTGACCGACAGCCTATGCGGTGACGCAAGACGGGCCTCCGGCCCAGCCTCCGTCACTTCTTTACGATCTTGTGCTAACGCACAGCGTCCGGAACCGCGCGCGCCGGGTGCGCGCCCCACCACGCGCCCCGCGCGCCGGTACACCACCGCCTCCCGTACAACCGGCGTCACCACAGCGTTCACCCGGCGCACCAGGCGCACGCAACACCGACCTGCCTTCCACACCCGCCATCCCATTTGGCAGGCTGAACCCCGCAACAGGGGGATTGCACGGGAGGGAAGTACGACCATGCACACGACACGGGACCGCACGACCGAGGGCTCGACGCCCGGCGATCCCCGCCTCACCTGGAGCTCCACCGAGGACGCCGACAGACCACCCGCGCTCCTCCACCGCCGCGACGGCATCCTGCCCGCCGTCGCCGCCGCGCTCTCCGTCCGCGGCGAGACCCTCACCTGCACGGCCGGCAAGGCCGACCAGCCGCCCCGGCTGCACCCTCTCGTCCAGGACTTCCTGGACACCCTCACCAGCGACCGGCGCGAACGCTTCACCGGACGCTGCTCCGAAGCGGTCCTCCTCACCCGCTTCCTCACCGGCTTCGAAGCCGGCCGCAGCAAACGCGCCGCCCGCAAACCCCTCACCCACGGCGAGGCCCGGCGCGCCCTCAAGCACGCCAAACTGACAGCCCGTCACATCCGCGAGGACGGCGACCCCCACCACGGCACCTACGCACCGCCCTGCCGGTCCTGCACCGAACTGCTGGCCCACTTCGGCGTACGCACCGTCGACCCCGCCGCCCCGACCAACGGCAGGAGCTGACCGACCGCCGATGCGCGCATTCGACCGCACCGCAGCCACCCGCTTCCCCGTCGCCGTCGACGCCGCCCTGCGCGAAGCCGGCTGGCAGCCCGGCCGCTGGGACATCAAGGCCGCCGAGGGCTGGGCCGACGCCCTCCGCGCCCACGTCTCACCCGCCGGGCACCGCCACGCCGTATTCCCCGCCGCCGTCGAGGCGTGGGCCGAGTTCGGCGGCCTCACCATCACCGCCCCGGGACCGGGCCGGCACATCGCCCCCACCCCCTTCGAGATCGACCCCCTGCACGGCCTCCACCTCGCCCGCACCCTCGCCGACCTCGGCCGCGCCCTCGGCGCGGAGGTCTGCCCGCTGGGCCGCGAGATCGACACACAGGCACTTCTCGCCGTCGACGCCCACGGCCGCGTCTACAGCCTCGACCACACGGGCGACTGGTACCTCGGCTCCCACATCGACCACGCGATCGGCGCCCTCGTCCTGGGGCTCCGCCCCTCCCGCCTCACGGCCTCCGGCCCGGTCTGAGGATCCGCGGCGCGCACGCCGCACCCCACGGCGACGGCGGAGGTGCCCCCGCTTCCACCGGGGGCACGAGACGCACCGCCCGCCCCCGGCCCGCCACGACGCCGCTGCCGGACCGGCCTCACGGCCGGGACAGCACGGTCACCACCTCGGCCGAGCACCGCAGCGGCGGGAAAGAGCGCGGGGATCAACGATCCCCGCAACCCCTGACACGCGCCCGGGCACAAGACGCACCGCCCGCCTCCGGTCCGCCGCGGCGGCGGAAAGGGCGCCGGGGCGCAGCCCCGGTGGGCTCCGCCTCCCGGTGTTCGCCGGACCTCAGGGCCGGCTCGGTATGACCGCCGAGACGCGGAAGCCCCCCGCGTCCGTCGGGCCCGACACGAAGACGCCACCCAGCGCGGTCACGCGCTCCCGCATGCCGACAAGGCCGTTGCCACCGCTGGGCAGACCCGCGTCCGGACCACCGTCCGACGGGCCGTTCTCGACCTGGAGCGCGACCTCGGCCTCGCGGTGCGCCAGCCGCACCATCGCCTTCGCACCCGGGGCGTGCTTGTGGACGTTCGTCAGGGCCTCCTGCACCACCCTGTACGCCGTCCGCTCCACGCGCGGCTCGTACGCGCGCTCCTCACCCTCCACCATGAGCTCCACGGCCATCCCGGCCGCCCGCGACTGACCCACCAGATCGTCCAGCCGACCCAGACGAGGACCGTCACCGTCCCCGTCCGACGCCGACAACCGCGCCGAAGCCGCGGCGGCCACCGCCGCCAACCGCTCCGGCGGCGCGGCCGGCGCCGCCGCCGGGGCCGAGACCGCACCCTCCGAAGCCGTGCGCAGCACACCGAGCATCTCGCGCAGCTCCGTCAGCGCCTGCCGCCCCATGTCACCCACCAGCGCCGCGTTCCGCGACGCCTTCTCCGGATCCTTCAACGCGACCGCCTGCAACGCCGCCGCGTGCACCACCATCAGCGACACCCGGTGCGCCACCACGTCGTGCATCTCACGCGCGATCCGCGTCCGCTCCTCGTTCCGCGCCCACTCCGCGCGCTCCTCCGCACGCTCGGCCAGCAGCGACAGCTCCCGCTCCAGACCGTCCGCCCGCTCCCGCAGGCTCTCCACCAGCCGGCGTCTGGCACCCACGTACAGGCCGAGCAGCAACGGCGGAGCCGTCACCCCCAGCGACATCACCACGGAGAAGACCAGGATCAGCCAGAACCCAGGGTGATAGCCGTCCTGCGCCATGTCCCGGTGGAAACTCGCGAACGTCACGATCAGCGTCCCGGCCAGGGACGCCCCGGCCAGCACCACCGTGATCCGCCGCGGCACGTCGGAAGCGGCGAGCGTATAGAGGCCGACCACACCGAGCAGCAGGCCCATCTCGGCCGGAGTGATCGCGATCGAGACCAGCACCACCGCGATCGGCCACCGCCGCCGCAACAGCAACACGGCCCCCGCCGGCACCCCGGCCACACCACCCAGCACGGCCGGCAACCCGACCTTGTGGGCGAAAGCGATCCCCTCCAGCACGCACTCGAACGCCGACAGCAGGGCCAGCACCGAATCCAGCACCAGACTCCGCCGCCGCGCCCACCACCACGGCCCGGCGGGCGCGCCCCGCGCGCCCGCTCCCGCGATTGCCCCCGTTGTGGTCATACCACCCAGCCTACGGGCGGCCGCCACCGGATTTCCCGTGCGAGGAGCAGCACGGAGAGTAGGCGAGTACATGCACAAGGTGGGTATTTCGCTCGAACTGATGAATCGCTCAGGTATACGCCCTTCCATCTGATGTGCGGGGCGAGGCTGGCGTCATGGCAAAACCAGACCTGCGGGCCCGGGCCCGCGAGCTGCGCGTCGCGGGACGCAGCTACGACGAGATCGTGACCGAGCTCGGGGTGTCGAAGAGCTCGGTGTCGCTGTGGGTGCGGGACCTGCCGAAGCCGCAGAGGACGGCTGAGCGGATGCGGGAGATTGCGGAGGCCCGGTGGGCGCCGTACCGAGCAACGCGGGAGGCCGAGCGCCTGGACGCCAGGCAAAAGGCGGCCGGCGAGATCGGGGCGATGACGGATCGGGAGCTCTTCCTGGTGGGGGTGGGGCTCTACTGGTCAGAGGGAACCAAGAGCAAGCCGCACCGGCCGAGGGAACGCGTCGCCTTCATCAACAGCGACCCCGACATGATCTGCCTGTACTTGCGCTGGCTCGCCCTCCTGGGCGTGAAGCGCGAACGACTGCGGTTCTTCGTCATGATTCACGAGAACGCGGACGTAGCGGCCGCCGAGCGCTTCTGGGCCGAACTCGTCGGCGTCGAAGTCGGCGCCCTGGGCAAGACGACCCTCAAGAAACACAACGCGAAAACGGTGCGCAAGAACGTCGGCGAGCACTACCGCGGCTGCCTCATCGTTCACGTTCTCGACAGCGCTGACCTGTACCGTCGCATCGAGGGCTGGTGGTGCGGCATAGTGTTCTCTGCGTGTGCAACCGATCAACAAAATCGGACATAACGCGCACACCATCCCCTGTGGTGTAATTGGCAGCACAACAGACTTTGGATCTGTTAGTTCAGGTTCGAGCCCTGGCAGGGGAGCTCAAAGTTCGATTCTCGGGTCCTGACCCCCAGGTCAGGACCCGCCCGCGTTTCATGCTCAAAACGCACCGGTATCCTTCGAGTGTCCACCACCCGAAGCCAAAGGACACCTCCGTGAGCGCCAACCGCCCGGCAGCCGTCGTCGTCCTCGCCGCGGGTGAGGGCACCCGCATGAAGTCGGCGACCCCCAAGGTCCTGCACCCGATCTGCGGCCGCTCTCTCGTCGGTCACGTCGTGGCCGCCGCCCGTGAACTGGACCCCGAGCACCTCGTCGTCATCGTCGGCCACGCCCGCGAGCAGGTCGCCGCGCACCTGGCCGAGATCGACCCCGGCGTCCGCACCGCCGTGCAGTACGAGCAGAACGGCACCGGGCACGCCGTGCGCATGGGGCTGGAGGAGCTCTCGGGCAGCGGGATCAGGCTCGACGGCACCGTGGTCGTCGTCTGCGGCGACACCCCGCTGCTGACCGGCGAGACCCTCGAGCGGCTCGCCGGCGTGCACGCCGCCGACGGCAACGCCGTCACCGTGCTGACCGCCGAGGTCCCGGACTCCACCGGCTACGGGCGCATCGTGCGCGACGAGGCGACCGGTGCCGTGACCGCGATCGTCGAGCACAAGGACGCCACCGAGGCGCAGCGCGCGATCCGGGAGATCAACTCCGGGGTGTTCGCGTTCGACGCGCAGCTGCTGGCGGATGCGCTGGGCAAGGTGCGTACGGACAACAGCCAGGGCGAGGAGTACCTGACGGACGTCCTCGGCATTCTGCGTGAGGCCGGGCACCGGGTGGGTGCGGCCGTCGCGGGGGATCACCGGGAGATCCTGGGGATCAACAACCGCGTCCAGCTGGCGGAGGCGCGCCGGCTGCTCAACGAGCGGCTGCTGCACGCGGCGATGATGAGCGGTGTGACGGTTGTCGACCCGGCGTCGACGTGGGTGGACGTGACGGTGACGTTCGAGGCGGACGCGCTGGTCCATCCGGGTACCCAGCTGATGGGCGCCACGCATGTCTCCGCGCGCGCCGAGGTGGGGCCGAACTCGCGGCTGACGGACACCTCCGTGGGTGAGGGTGCCGTGGTGAGCAACACGGTCGCCGACTCGGCGGTCATCGGTGCGGGGGCGACGGTGGGTCCGTTCGCCTATCTGCGGCCGGGGACGCGGCTGGGCGCCAAGTCCAAGGCGGGTGCGTATGTCGAGATGAAGAACGCCGAGATCGGCGAGGGCACGAAGGTGCCGCATCTGTCGTACGTGGGTGATGCGACGATCGGTGAGTACACCAACATCGGTGCGGCGTCGGTGTTTGTGAACTACGACGGGGTGAACAAGCACCACACGACGATCGGCTCGCACTGCCGTACGGGTTCGGACAACATGTTTGTGGCTCCCGTCACGATCGGGGACGGCGCGTACACCGCGGCCGGCTCGGTCATCACCAAGGATGTGCCCCCGGGTTCGCTGGCCGTCGCACGTGGTCAGCAGCGGAATATCGAGGGCTGGGTGGCGCGCAAGCGCCCCGGGAGCGCGGCCGCGCAGGCCGCCTCCGCCGCTCTCAGCGACACCGAGGGCGAGCAGTGACCGTGACACCGGAACGCCCTGCGGGGCGTACCGTGATAAGCGCACACAAAGCGACATCCAAGGAGACTGTGCTGTGACCGGGATCAAGACGACCGGCGAGAAGAAGCTGATGCTCTTCTCCGGCCGCGCCCACCCCGAGCTTGCCGAGGAGGTCGCGCACCAGCTGGGCGTCGGCCTGGTCCCGACCAAGGCCTTCGACTTCGCGAACGGTGAGATCTACGTCCGCTTCCAGGAGTCCGCGCGTGGCGCGGACTGCTTCCTGATGCAGAGCCACACGGCTCCGATCAACAAGTGGGTGATGGAGCAGCTGATCATGATCGATGCTCTGAAGCGGGCCTCGGCCCGGAGCATCACCGTGATCCTGCCGTTCTACGGCTACGCCCGTCAGGACAAGAAGCACCGCGGCCGTGAGCCGATCTCCGCCCGTCTCATCGCGGATCTGATGAAGACGGCGGGTGCGGACCGCATCCTGACGGTCGACCTGCACACCGACCAGATCCAGGGCTTCTTCGACGGGCCGGTGGACCACCTGTTCGCGCTGCCGATCCTCGCGGACTACGTGGGTGCCAAGGTCGACCGCGACAAGCTGACGGTCGTCTCGCCGGACGCGGGTCGTGTGCGGGTGGCCGACCGCTGGTGCGACCGTCTGGGTGCGCCGCTGGCGATCGTCCACAAGCGCCGTGACAAGGATGTCGCCAACCAGGTCACCGTGCACGAGGTGGTCGGTGACGTGAAGGGCCGGGTCTGCGTCCTGGTCGACGACATGATCGACACCGGTGGCACGATCTGCGCCGCGGCGGACGCGCTGTTCGCCCACGGTGCCGCGGACGTCATCGTGACCGCGACGCACGGTGTGCTGTCGGGTCCGGCCGCCGACCGGCTGAAGAACTCGAAGGTGAGCGAGTTCGTGTTCACGAACACGCTGCCGACGCCGAACGAGCTGGAGCTCGACAAGATCACGGTGCTGTCGATCGCGCCGACGATCGCGCGTGCGGTGCGTGAGGTGTTCGAGGACGGTTCGGTGACGAGCCTCTTCGACGAGCAGGCCTGACGACCACGGTGACCTCCCGGTCATATTGATCGATTTTGGGGCGGCCTCCCCGCCGGGTACACTCAGCGAGTTGCTCGGCGAGGGAGGCCGCACCCTTTTCTGGGGTGTGCGGCGGTCCGTTATCGACGCGCTCTTCGTAGCAGGTCTGTCGTGGGCCGGGTAACGGCCGCCAGATCGCAATCGACTACGAGGAGTGCCCCGTGTCCGAGGTCAAGATTCCCGCCCAGGTCCGCACCGAGTTCGGCAAGGGCTTCGCCCGCCGTACCCGCGCCGCCGGCCGCGTTCCCGCCGTCGTCTACGGCCACGGCTCCGAGGCGCTGCACGTGACCCTGCCGGGCCACGACCTGATGATGGCGCTCAAGACCCCCAACGTCCTGCTCTCCGTGGACATCGAGGGCCGCAACGAGCTGGTCATCCCCAAGCAGGTCCAGCGTGACCCGCTGAAGGGCTTCCTGGTCCACGTCGACCTGCTGGTCGTCAAGCGTGGCGAGAAGGTCACCGTCGAGGTTCCGGTCCACACCGAGGGCGAGCTGGCCCCGGGCGGCAACCTGCTCGAGCACACCCTGACCGCTCTGCCGGTCGAGGCCGAGGCCACCCACATCCCCGAGGCCGTCACCGTCTCCGTCGCGGGCCTGGAGGCCGGTGCCTCCGTGCTGGCGAAGGACATCGTCCTGCCGGCCGGTGTCGCGCTCGCCGTTGACGCCGAGGCCGTCGTGCTGCACGTCGTCGCCGGTGACGCCCCGGTCGCCGAGGCCACCGAGGGTGCCGAGGCCTGATCCCGGCCCGGCTTTTTCCTTTCGACCGCCGTCCCGCTCCCCCCGGAGCGGGGCGGCGGTCGGCTATGAAGGGGCTACGAAGGGGCTATGAAGGAGACATGCAGATGACGGACGACTCGAGCCCCTGGCTGATCGTGGGTCTGGGCAACCCCGGATCCGAGTACGCGGGCAATCGCCACAACGTGGGCTTCATGGTCGCGGACCTGCTCGCGGACCGTATGCGGGCGAAGTTCAAGGCGCACAAGGCGCGGGCCCAGGTCGTCGAGGGCCGCCTGGGTGCCCCGGGGCCGTCGAGCCGCCGTGTGGTGGTCGCGAAGCCGATGTCGTTCATGAACCTCTCGGGCGGTCCGGTGACCGCCCTGCGCGACTTCTACAAGGTGCCGGTCGATCGGATCGTCGTCGTCCACGACGAGCTGGACATCGACTACGGCACGCTGCGTCTGAAGCTGGGCGGCGGGGACAACGGCCACAACGGTCTGAAGTCCATCACGAAGTCGCTGGGCGCGGAGTACCACCGCGTCCGCTTCGGCATCGGCCGGCCGCCGGGCCGGATGCAGGTGGCGGATTTCGTCCTGAAGGACTTCTCGACGGTGGAGCGCAAGGAGCTCGACTACCAGGTGGACCGGGCGGCGGACGCGGTCGAGGCGCTTGTCACCGAGGGCCTGGAGCGGGCGCAGAGCACGTACAACAGCTGAGCGCGAGACGCGTGACACGGGTGGGGCCCGCGCCGTTCGGCGCGGGCCCCACCCGTGTCGTCCAGGAGCCGACCGCAGGTCAGCCCGTGTTGCGCAGGCCGGCCGCCACGCCGTTGACGGTGAGCAGGAGGGCCCGGGCCAGCAGCGGGTCGGGTTCCTCGCCGCGGCGGGCGGCTTCGCGCTGGCGGTGCAGGAGGGTGACCTGGAGGTAGGAGATCGGGTCCAGGTAGGCGTCGCGGATGTGGAAGGTCTGGCTCAGTACGGGGCTGGCGTCGAGCAGTTCCTTCTCGCCGGTGATGCGCAGGACCTCGGCCACGGTGAGCTCGTGTTCGGTGCGGATGACGTCGAAGACGTGCTTGAGCTCGTCGGGGACGAGGGTGTCGACGTAGTGGGCGGCGATGCGCAGGTCGGTCTTGGCGAGGGTCATCTCCACGTTGGAGAGGAAGTTCTGGAAGAAGTGCCAGTGCTCGTGCATCTCTTCCAGGACGGTGTCCAGGCCGGCCTCGCGGGCGGCCTGGAGGCCGGAGCCGACGCCGTACCAGCCGGGGACGATCTGGCGTGACTGGGTCCAGCCGAAGACCCAGGGGATGGCCCGCAGGCCGTCGAGGCCGGCGCCGGAGTCGGGGCGGCGGGAGGGGCGGGAGCCTAGGTGGAGCTCGGCGAGCTGGTCGACGGGGGTCGAGGCGAAGAAGTAGGCGGGCAGGTCGGGGTCCTCGACCAGGCGCCGGTAGGCGGCGTGGGCCGCGTCGGAGACGGTGTCCATGGCGGCGTCCCAGCGGGCGAGCGCCTCGTCGGACTGGCGCGGCGCGGTGTGCAGGGCGGACGCCTGGAGGGTGGCGGCGACGGTGAGTTCCAGGTTCTCGCGGGCGAGGGCCGGGATGAGGTACTTGTCGGAGATGACCTCGCCCTGCTCGGTGACCTTGATCTCGCCTTCGAGGGTGCCCCAGGGCTGGGCGAGGATCGCGTCGTGGGTGGGGCCGCCGCCGCGGCCGACGGTGCCGCCGCGGCCGTGGAAGAGGCGGAGCCGTACGCCGTAGCGGTGGGCGACGTCGCGCAGCCGGCGCTGGGCGCGGTGGATCTCCCACTGGGAGGTGGTGATGCCGCCGAACTTGGAGGAGTCGGAGTAGCCGAGCATGACCTCCTGGACGTCGCCGCGCAGGGCGACGAGGCGCCGGTAGGAGGGGTCGGCGAGCATGTCGTCGAGGATGCGGTCGGCTTCCTTGAGCTCGTCGGTGGTCTCCAGCAGCGGGACGATGCCGATGCGGGCCCAGCCGGCGTGCAGGTCGACGAGGCCGGCCTCGCGGGCGAGGACGGCGGCGGCGAAGACGTCGTCGGCGCCCTGGCACATGGAGATGATGTAGGACTCGACGACCTCGGGGCCGAAGCGCTCCAGGGCCTCGCGGACGGTGGTGAAGACGCCGAGGGTCTTGCGGCCGGCCTCGTCGAGCGGGGCGGGGGCGGGTGCCAGGGGGCGGCGGGAGCGCAGTTCCTTGGCGAGCAGCCGGCGGCGGTAGTCGCGCGGCATGTCGGCGTAGCGCCAGGATTCCTCGCCGAGGCGGTCGAAGAGCTGGCCGAGGGCGTGGTGGTGGGCGTCGGCGTGCTCGCGGACGTCCATGGTCGCCAGGTGCAGTCCGAGGGCGCCCAGGGTGCGGATGGCGCGCTCCAGGCGGCCGTTGGCGATCAGTTCGCCGCGGTGGGCGCGGAGGGAGTCCTGGATGAGCTGGAGGTCGGTGAGGAGCTCGCCGGTGCCGAGGTAGTCGCGGCCTTCCTCGTGCGGGGTGTTGCGGGCGAGGCGCTCGCGGGTGTTGACGAGCTTCTGGCGGATGCAGGTGGCCTTGAGCCGGTAGGGCTCCTCGGCGTTGAGCCGCTTGTAGCGGGGGCTGATCTCGGGGAGCAGCTCTATGTCGCGCTGGAGCGAGGTGAGCAGTTCCTCGGTGGCGCCGCTGTTGCGGATGGAGTTGGAGAGGGCGCCGCGCAGCTGGTCGACGACCTCCAGTGCGTCGGTGATGCCGTGCTCGTGCTGGAGGATCAGGACGTCCCAGGTGACCTGGGGGGTGACGTTGGGGTTGCCGTCGCGGTCGCCGCCGATCCAGGTGCCGAAGGTCAGCGGCCGGGTGCCGGCGGGCAGGGGGACGCCGACCCGCTCCAGCTCGGCCTCCAGGTCCTCCAGGACGTCGCCGACGGCGCGCGCGTGGAGCTCATCGAGGTAGTAGATGGCGTTGCGGGCCTCGTCGGTGGGCTCGGGGCGGGCGACGCGCAGTTCGTCGGTCTGCCAGAGCAGGTCGATGTTCTCGGCGAGGCGCAGGTCGGTGCGGCGGCGGTCGCCGGTGCCGGCGGCCAGGGTCTCCAGCAGCTCGGCGATGCGACGCAGCTTGTTGAGCACGCTGCGGCGGGCGGCCTCGGTGGGGTGGGCGGTGAAGACGGGGCGTACGCCCAGGTTGGCGATGGTCTTCCGCAGGTGCTCGGGGTCGGCGTCCTTGAGCTGGTCGGCGGTGCGGGCGAGGATCGAGCCCTCGGCCTCGCGCCGGGCGCGCAGCTCGCGGCCGCGGTGGACCTGTTCGGTGACGTTCGCCAGATGGAAGTAGGTCGAGAAGGCGCGCACCAGCTTGGCGGCGGTCTCCAGGTCCGTCTCGCCCAGCAGCGCCGCGGCCGCCTCGCCGTCGGTGCGGGTCAGGGCGCGCACCCGTTCGACGAGTTCCAGGAGGTCTTCACCCTCCTGGCGGACCAGGGTCTCGCCCAGGAGTTCCCCGAGGCGGCGGATGTCGGCGCGAAGGGCGGCGTTGGTGTGGTCGGCACTGCTCACAGGTGCGGCTCCTCGGATGGTACGAGCACGTCTGGAGGGGTGGCGGACCGCGCTGTCCGACGGCACCAGCATAGGTCTCCCGCGCCGGGGCGCCCGACGCGCGTGTTGTCCGGCGACCCTCTTGCTCCCACCGCACCGCCTGCCATACTTACGATTCCGTAGGTTACGGAACCGTAGCCGTGCTCCGAGCCCCATGAGGGAACCCATGACTGCAAGCCCCGACGTGATCGAAGACGCGCCGAAGGCCCAGGAAAGCCAGCTCCCCTCCGCGACCCTGGGGGGAGACAGCAAGCGATCGGTCGAACAGATCACGCTGCTGCTGTTCATCACCGTTCCGTTCATCGCGCTGCTCGCCGCCGTCCCGCTGGCCTGGGGCTGGGGGGTGAGCTGGCTTGATCTGGGGCTGCTGGTGGTCATGTACTACATCGGCTGCCACGGCATCACGATCGGCTTCCACCGCTACTTCACGCACGGTTCGTTCAAGGCCAAGCGGCCGCTGCGGATCGCGCTGGCGATCATGGGGTCGCTGGCCGTGGAGGGCCCGCTGGTGCGCTGGGTGGCGGACCACCGCAGGCACCACAAGTTCTCGGACGCCGAGGGCGACCCGCACTCGCCCTGGCGGTACGGGGAGAGTGTGCCCGCGCTGATGAAGGGCCTGTGGTGGGCCCACGTCGGGTGGATGTTCGACGAGGAGCAGACGCCGCAGCACAAGTACGCCCCCGACCTGATCAAGGACCCGGCGCTGCGCGCGGTCTCCCGTCAGTTCGTGCTGTGGACGAGCGTCTCGCTGCTGATCCCGCCGCTGGTCGGCGGTCTGGCGACGATGTCGTGGTGGGGTGCGGCAACGGCGTTCTTCTGGGGTTCGCTGGTACGGGTGGCGCTGCTGCACCACGTGACGTGGTCGATCAACTCGATCTGTCACGCGGTCGGCAAGCGGCCGTTCAAGTCGCGCGACCGCTCGGGCAACGTGTGGTGGCTGGCCGTCCTCTCCTGCGGCGAGTCCTGGCACAACCTGCACCACGCCGACCCGACCTCGGCCCGGCACGGGGTGCTGCGGGGGCAGCTCGACTCCAGCGCCCGTATCATCCGCTGGTTCGAGAAGGCCGGCTGGGCGTACGACGTGCGCTGGCCGAGTACGGACCGCATCGCCTCCCGGCGGGCGTCCGGGGACGACTCCCAGCGGAAGGAAGCCGCCGCTCAGGCGGCATGATTGACAGCGTGGCGATCGACGGCAACACCTTTCCCAGCCCCTCCGACGACAAGGGCGGCCCGGCTGCGGGCCGCGCCCCCCGGCGCACCCGCCGGGTGCGGATGACGGGCGCGGAGCGCCGGGAGCAGCTGCTGGACGTCGGTCGCACGCTCTTCGCCGAGCGCGGTTTCGAGGGCACGTCGGTGGAGGAGATCGCGGCCAAGGCCGGGGTCTCCAAGCCGGTGGTGTACGAGCACTTCGGCGGCAAGGAGGGGCTGTACGCGGTCGTGGTCGACCGGGAGATGCGGCAGCTGCTCGACATGGTCACCGGCGCCCTGACCGCGGGCCACCCCCGTGAGCTGCTGGAGCAGGCGGCGTTCGCGCTGCTCGACTACATCGAGACGTATACGGACGGCTTCCGGATCCTCGTCCGCGACTCGCCCGTCGCCCAGTCGACGGGCACCTTCGCCTCGCTCATCAGCGACATCGCGACCCAGGTCGAGGACATCCTGGGCCTGGAGTTCAAGGCCCGCGGCTTCGACCCGAAGCTCGCCCCCCTCTACGCCCAGGCGCTGGTCGGCATGGTGGCCCTGACGGGCCAGTGGTGGCTGGACGTCCGCAAGCCCCGCAAGGCGGAGGTGGCGGCGCACCTGGTCAATCTGGCCTGGCACGGCCTGGACGGCCTGGAGCCGAAGCCGCGCCTGATAGGGCACCGCAAGTCCTGACGGACGGTCGCAGGGGTGAAGGGCGCGGCACGCACCCTTCACCCGTCCGCGACGGCGGAGCCCGGCAGTACCGAGCGCTGCGGCCGGCATCCGGGGCACCGCCCCCCTTGCGGCCGGGTTCGGTACGGGTGAAGGGTGCGGCACGCACCCTTCTTCCCGCCGCGACGGCGGAGCCCGGCGGTACCGAGCGCTGCGGCCGGCATCCGGGGCACCACACGGCCCTTGCGGCCGGTCCGGCACCGCCGGGCCGCGCCACGGTGGCGATCGCCGTCGCGGCGGAGAAGAAGGGGTGGACGCCCCTTCCAGCCCCGCCCGGCATCCGGGGCACCACACGGCCCTTGCGGCCGGTCCGGCACCGCCGGGCCGCGCCGCGGTGGCGATCGCCGTCGCGGCGGAGAAGAAGGGGTGGACGCCCCTTCCAGCCCCGCCCGATTCACTCCGGCGTGGTGGCCACCACGAAGACGCGGCGGAAGGGGAAGACCGTGCCCTGCGGGCCGGCCGGGTAGGCCGTGCGCAGGCGGGCCGCGTAGGTGGTGAGGAATTCCTCCGTCGCCGCCGGGTCGTCGGCCAGGGCCGTGAGGACCGGGCGGAGGGTGGTGCCCTTCATCCAGTCGAGGACCGGGTCCTCGCCCGGGAGTACCTGCACGTACGTCGTCTCCCAGGCGTCCACCGCGCAGCCCAGCGCGGTCAGGCCGGCCAGGTACTCGGCGGGGGCCAGGACCTCGTTCGTGCGGCGGCCCGCAGGGCCGAGGCGCTCGGCGCACAGCTCGCGCAGCAGCGTGTGGCTGGGGGCGTCGCCGTTGCCGGGGACCTGGAAGGCGAGGACGCCGCCGGGCACCAGGCCCCTTGTCCAGGCCGCGAAGGCGGCGGCGTGGCCGGGAACCCACTGGAGCGCCGCGTTGGAGACGATGAGGTCGTAGGGCTCGTCCGGCACCCAGTCCGCCAGATCGGCGTGGGCGAAGTCGAGCCGGCCGCCGCCGGGGGCCGGCCCGGCGAGGGCGGCCGCCTCGCGGAGCATGTCGGCGGAGTTGTCGAGGCCCGTGATGTACGCGCCGGGCCAGCGGTCGGCGAGGAGCGCGGTGGCGTTGCCTGGGCCGCAGCCCAGGTCGGCGATGCGGGCGGGGCGGCCCCGCGCGGGCAGGGCGGGGACGCGGGCGAGGAGGTCCGTGAAGGGCCGGGTGCGGTGGTCGGCGTGGCGGAGGTATTGGCGTGGGTCCCAGCGCGGCATGGCGTGAAGCCTCCCTGTGCGAGCTGTCCCCAGGATCTCCACCCAAGTCTCTCGACGTCAAGAGACTTCATGTCGACAGACCAACTACACTGTCCCCATGGAGGACGAGGTCGATCGGCTGGTCGCGGCGTGGCGCCGAGAGCGCCCCGATCTCGACGTGGAACCACTCGAGGTGCTCAGCCGGGTCAGCAGGCTGGCCCGCCACCTCGACCGGGCGCGGCGCATCGCCTTCGCGGAGCACCAGCTGGAGCCCTGGGAGTTCGACGTCCTGACCTCCCTGCGCCGGGCCGGGGCGCCCTACCAGCTCTCCCCCGGGCAGCTGCTGACACAGACCCTGGTCACCTCCGGCACCATGACGAACCGCATCGACCGGCTCGCCAAGCGCGGCCTGGTCCAGCGCGAGCCCGACCCCAACGACCGGCGCGGCGTGCTCGTACGGCTCACGCCCGAGGGGCGGAACCGGGCCGACGAGGCCCTGGCCGGGCTGCTCGCGCAGGAGCGCGCGATCCTCGGCGAGCTCTCCCCCGAGCAGCGTCGCGAACTGGCCTCGCTGCTACGCGAGTTGACCGCCCCGTTCGACAACATCCCCGGCTAGGTCCACCGGACCCACGCCGGCCCGCCGGGCCAGCGCCACCGCGGCGAGCGTGGAGTGCACGCCGAGCTTGCCCAGGACGTTCTGCATATGGGTGCGCACCGTGTGCGGGGAGAGGAAGAGCCGCTCGGCGACCGCCTTGCGGCCCAGCCCGGCCACCATGCAGCGCAGCACCTCGCGCTCGCGCGGGGTCAGCGACTCCACCAGCCGCTCGCTCTCGGTGCGGTGCTTGCGCGCGGCCGTCAGCTCGCGGAGCACGCCCGTCAGCAGGGCGGGCGGCAGATGCGTCTCGTCCCGCAGCACGCCCCGTATCACCGCGAGGAGCCTGGAGAGCGAGCAGTCCTTGGCCACCCAGCCGCCGGCCCCGGCCTGCAGTGCGGCGGCGGCCCGGCGCGGGTCGTCGCGCTCGGCCAGCACGACCGTCCTCACCCCTGGATGGCCCGTGCGCACACCGGCCACCAGCGAGATGCCGTCGACCACGTCGCCGGCGGCCGGGCCGTCCTGACCCGGGCCGCGCAGCGGCGCGGGCCCGCCCGGCCCGCCCATGGCGCCCGCCCCGACGGGCCCGACCGGCCCGTGCGGGCCGTCGCCGCCGGTCGCGCCGAGGTGGGCGTCGATC